>NZ_RZRO01000085.1:0-28057 GCF_003997975.1 Mesorhizobium sp. M7A.F.Ca.US.005.03.1.1 | reverse complement strand
CGAGCAGTATAAGAAAAGGGCAATGGGCATGATGCGTGCGGGGGCACATCTTATGATTACGGGAGTTTGGCGGAAAACAAGTCTGTTCTGGTCCGATCGTCGTGGCATCGCGGCGGTCGAATTCGCGTTGATCATGCCAATTCTGCTGATCATGTATTTCCTCACAATGGAAGCGTCGCAAGCCATCGAGACCAGCAAGAAGGTCAGCCGTATCGGCAGCATGGTGGCCGATCTCGTCACCCAGCAGACAAGCGTCCTCAAGGCAGATGTCGACGCCATCATGCAGATCGGCAGCGTCACCCTTCAGCCCTACAACCGCTCAAATCCGACCATCACCGTCACGGCAATCCAGGTCTCGGCCGATGCGACGAGGGCACTGGTGGTGTGGTCACGCAAATTGGTAGCCGGCGTCGCCAGCCCTGGCGCCGCCGCCACCACCGAGACAACGATCCCGGCGTCGCTCAGAGTCGCCAACACTTTTCTCATCCGCGTTGAAAGCAACCTCGGCTATACGCCGGTCATCGCGTGGAGCGCGAGCAGTCAACAGAAGCTTGGGCTGACCTCGGCTTTCAGCAACATAACCATGGGCGAAACCTATTTTCTGCGCCCCCGCAGAAGCGTGACGATCCCTTGCAGCGACTGTTGAACAGAGGCAGCCAGGCGTGCGCAGGCCGCTCCAGCTACTGCTGCGGCCCACGGTCCGAAACGAAGCGCACGATAGCAGCGGCCATCTCGTAGTCTTTTGGCGCCACGGTGGCGAAGCCGCCGGAATGTTTCGATTCCAGGAGATCGTAGATATCGGGCGTCGTCGACTTGAGGTTGGTGAGGAACACGGCAAGCCGGCGCTTGGCTTCGGGGTCGAGATCGCTGCGGACCGCATGGGGGCCGTATCTCAACAGGCCCGACGTCCATACGATCCGAAGCGCCGTCACCGAGAGCCCTGCCGCCTCCAACCTCGCCTGCGTGCCCGACGGTTCTCGCGGGCCGTCGGCAGCGGCCGTCACCCAGCCGAACAGGCCATCGGCTTTGCCGTCGACCAGCATCGTCTCGGCCGCCGCGGCCGAATCGGCATGGACCAGAAACGGTGCATCTTCCGCGATCTTGCGGCCTTCCGCCGCCAACGCCGCCAATGGCAAGAGAGAACCGCCGACGCTGTCAGGAGGCGCCATGGCGATACGATGGCTGTCCATCGCCGCAAGGTCGGGCAGCTTGCCGTCCCGCGTCAGCAGAACCGAGCGGATGCCGATCGCGCCGTCTGAATCGACCGGAGCCACAAGCGGTTCGATACATAAGCAGCGCTGCGAGGCCGTCGCATATGCGGTGGCCGAATAGATCGCATATTCGATGCGGGCATTGGCCTGCGCCTCGATCAGCGCGGCATAGTTGCGGGCAACGACAAACTCGACCTTCATGCCCAAGGCCTTGGTGTAGGCGTCGGTCAACAGTGCCAGCCCCGGAACGGAGTTGCCGGCGCCTGGCTCGGCAACGATGCCGATGCGAAACGTGCCGATATCGTCGCGCCAGTCGGCATGCGCCGGATTTGACCAGAGCGCGACCTGCGCCAGCATGAGAGCGGCATAAGTCTTCAGCGCAACCCTCATGACAGGAACCACGGTCTGTTGTCCTCGATTCATGCCCATGCCCGGAGCATTTGTGCATATCGCAGCCCAAAACCGCTGCGCACCGTTGGGCGACATGCATCTCTGTTTGTGCATGTCGTTATCCCAAAACCGCTGCGCACTTTTGGGCGACATGCACCAGACTATCACGCCAAGCCGTTGCCGTTTGGTTTCCGAATTGCCAATGAAGTCGCGGAACCCTATGTCTGGTCGGTCAAACTGGCAACAACTCGATGGCACGCGCTTTCCTCTTCGTTCTGGACTCCTTCGGCATCGGTGGAGCGGCCGACGCCGACCGCTACGGCGACGCCGGCGCCAACACATTCGCGCACATCGCAGAAGCCTGTGCAGAGGGCCGCGCGGATCGCGAAGGGCTTCGCAGTGGACCGCTGTTTGTCCCCCAGATGGCCTCGCTCGGGCTTGGCAAGGCTGCCGAAACCGCAACGGGGCTGGGCTTTGCCAGCAGCGGGACGGATCTGCTCCCAACTGCCTTTCACGGCGCCGCACAGGAGGTTTCGAGCGGCAAGGACACGCCGTCGGGCCATTGGGAGATCGCCGGCCTGCCGGTGCGCCTCGACTGGGGCTATTTCCCGGATACGGTTCCCGCCTTTCCGGCCGAACTGACCGAGGCGATGATCCGCGAAGGCAAGGTGCCGGGCATTCTCGGCAATTGCCATGCGCCGGGCACCGAAATCATCGAGCGCTTTGGCGAGGAACACATCCGGACCGGCAAGCCGATCTGCTACACGTCGGTCGACTCGGTCCTGCAAATCGCCGCGCATGAAGTCCATTTCGGCCTCGATCGGCTTTATGAATTCTGCCAGGTGGTGCGCAGGCTGGTTGACCCGCTCAGGATCGGACGGGTGATCGCGCGGCCGTTCGTCGGCGAAACCACCGCCACTTTCGAGCGGACATACAACCGTCATGACTACGCCGTGCCCCCGCCGGAACCGACCCTGCTCGACCGGCTGACGGCGCGTGGCAGCCGTGTCATCGCCGTCGGCAAGATCGGCGACATCTTCGCCCATCGCGGAATTTCGCAAGTGCGCAAGGCGGCAGGCAACATGGCTATGTTCGACGAAGCGCTGGGTGCGATGGATGATGCCGGCGACGGTGACCTCGTCTTCGCCAATTTCGTCGACTTCGACACCGAATTCGGTCACCGCCGCGATGTCGCGGGCTATGCTGCAGCGCTCGAGGCCTTCGACCTGCGGCTGCCGGAGGCATTTGCGAGGCTGCGGCAGGGCGATCTTCTCATCCTGACGGCCGACCACGGCAACGACCCTACCTGGGCCGGGACCGATCACACGCGCGAGCGCGTTCCGGTGATCGGCACTGGACCGGGTCTCAAGGGCGGCGACATCGGACTGAGAACGACATTCGCCGACATCGGCGAAACCGTGGCCGAGCATCTCGGGCTGGCGCCCGGACGCTACGGCACTTCTTTCTATGCGGCGATCGGCGGTCATGCCTGAGTTACCGGAGGTCGAAACCGTCCGGCGCGGACTTCAGCCGGTTCTGGAAGGCGCCACCATCGCCCGCGTCGAGGCGCGCCGACCGGATCTGCGCTTTCCATTTCCCGAGAAATTCGCGCAGCGACTGGCCGGCAAGACGATCACGGCACTCGGCCGCCGGGCCAAGTATCTGACGATGGACCTGGAAGGCGGCCCCGCGCTGATCTGCCATCTCGGCATGTCGGGCTCATTCCGCATCGAGACGGCTGATGGCAGCGACATGCCCGGCATCTTCCGGCACGACCGCTCGAAGAGCTCCAATCACGACCACGTCGTCTTCCATGTCGTGTCTCCGGCCGGTACCCGATCGCGCGTGATCTTCAATGATCCGCGCCGCTTCGGCTTCATGTTGTTTGCGGAAGGACTGCCGGACGTTCATCCGATGCTGGCTGGACTTGGCGTCGAGCCTACGGGCAACACATTGGACGGTGCGCTGCTTTCCTCATTGATGAAGGGGCGGAGATCACCGCTGAAGGCAGCGCTTCTCGACCAGAGGCTGATCGCCGGGCTCGGCAATATCTATGTGTCGGAGGCGTTGTGGCGTGCGGGCCTGTCGCCGCTGCGCGAGGCGGGCACGATCGCCAGGCCCGGAAAGAAAGCCCAGGCCCAAAGCGAACACCTCGCGCAAGCCATTCGTTCGGTGATATCGGATGCGATCGCAGCCGGCGGTTCCTCACTGCGGGACTATATGCAGACCGATGGGTCGCTGGGCTATTTCCAGCACGCCTTCGCCGTCTACGACCGCGAAGGCGAGGCCTGCTCCAAGCCCAGTTGCGGCGGCCACATCGAGCGTATCGTGCAGAGCGGCCGATCGACCTTTTATTGCCGGACATGCCAGCGATGAGTCAGAGCAATTCCAGGAAAAGCGAGGGCGGTTTTCCGTCCGAAATTGCATCAAGACAAGGAGATGGAGCGGTTCTGCGTTTCCGTGAAACGATGAACCGCTCTAGACGAGCGTAAGCAAGGAGAAGCAGCCATGACCTATGAGACGATCATCACCGAGACGCACGGCAAGGTCGGGCTGATCACGCTGAACAGGCCGCAGGCGCTCAACGCGCTGAACTCCCAGATCCTGACCGAGGTGGTGGCAGCCGTGAACGGGTTCAGCGCCGATCCCGGTATCGGCGCCATGGTCATCACCGGTTCCGAAAAGGCTTTCGCGGCGGGCGCCGATATCAAGGAGATGCAGTCCATCTCCTATGCGGACGCCTACGCCCAAGACTTCTTCGTCGGCTGGGAGGAACTGACGCGGGCGCGAAAGCCTATTATCGCGGCGGTGGCGGGCTATGCACTCGGCGGCGGTTGCGAGCTGGCGATGATGTGCGATTTCATCATCGCCGCCGACACGGCCAAGTTCGGCCAGCCCGAGATCACGCTCGGCGTCATTCCAGGCATGGGCGGGTCACAAAGGCTGACCCGCTTTGTCGGCAAGTCGAAGGCGATGGACATGTGCCTGACCGGGCGGATGATGGATGCCGCCGAGGCCGAGCGTTCTGGCCTGGTGTCGCGGGTCGTGCCTGCCGGCGAACTTGTCGAGGAGGCGCTGGAGGCCGCGGCCAAGATCGCCGCTTTCTCGCTGCCATCGGTGATGATGGCAAAGGAAGCTGTCAACCGCGCCTTCGAGACGACGCTTGCCGAGGGATTGCGGTTCGAGCGCCGGCTGTTTCACTCGCTGTTTGCACTGGACGATCAGAAGGAAGGCATGGCGGCCTTTGCCGAGAAGCGGAAGCCGAATTTCACCAACCGCTGACGCCAATCCCTTGGCTTCGAAGAAGATGGCTGTTGGCCGCCAAAAAGAAGGCCAGGCAGCGTTGACGCGCCGGAAAAGCTGAACTATAAGCCGCACCAACCGAGGCGGCCCCGTGGCAGCCCGTTTGTTTTTTGCGCCCTGCGGCATCCCGCATGCGCCGACCAGATCAGAAGAGAGGCATCATGGCCAATACATCCTCGGCCAAAAAGGCAACGCGCAAGATCGTCCGCCGCGCAGCGATCAACAAGAACCGTCGCTCGCGCGTCCGCACCTATATCCGCCAGGTCGAAGAGGCGCTTGCCTCCGGTGACAAGGCTGCCGCACAGGCTGCCTTCAAGATCGCGGAACCGGAATTGATGCGCGCCGCAACCAAGGGCGTGATTCACAAGAACACGGCGTCCCGCAAGGTGTCGCGACTGGCTCAGCGGGTCAAGGTACTGTCGGCCTGACATTACTTGCCTAGACTGACGTTCTTCGAACCCGGCCGTTTGTGCCGGGTTTTTTCGTTTGCCGGCAAGCACTTAAAAAGAATGTCCGGAAACGGCGTCTTATGCGGATTTCACAATAGGGAATAGTTTGCCGGCATATGCATGCCTGCTGTTGATCGGCACACTTGAAAATCGCCGGCCTAATGATTCTTGGCTGTCAGAAATAGCTTATATTTTTCAAACGCTTACAGATGGTGATCCACAGCTTGTCCACACCGGACTGGCCCGATCGGGGAGAAGTCGCTGTCAAGCGAATTATTTCAGAATATTTCTGTCAGCGCCCGGTTTTTCATATTCGCCGGAAAAGGGTTTGAATCACAATGGCTTTGTTAAAATGTGCCGTCGCGGCATGCCACTCGAACCCGCCTCCACTAACCAGATTCCTTAAAAATCCGTTAGACGTGGCCTTGCCCTATCCACAGCGATTTCGGTAGTGTCGATCTATCGAAAGGGACGGGCTCTGGCTCTTAACCCAAGCCTGAATCGGCCAGCTTAAATTGGCGGGATTTGCAACGCGGATCAAGTCCGCGGACGGCTTTGGTTTGTCTTTTTCGATACGGTAGGGGACTGGCGTAACTAGACATGGCAGGTAGACGGCGCGCCGGCGCTCTTTTCGCCGGACGGTGTTGTATTGCCCTGACATACCCAACGCGGACTGGCTTCCATGGGCCGGCACCGGTTCCCACGGATAATGGGCGACGTTCACCTGCCGGCGGCGGCAGCGGACATCGTAGCAAAGACTTAGGTCGCCGGAACCGGATGCAGGAGGCGCATCCCCGGCGGAAAACAGGTACGGAAGGACAAGGAAAAGATCATGCAGAGCGGCATCGAAAGGGAACTTACGGGCGACCTCCCATTTCCTGGAACTTTGATCGGAGCAAACGACATGGCGGTGTCCAGCGACGCGGAACAGAAATTCGACCGGGTCAAGACCCAGTTGAAGGCGCGCCTGGGAACCGAAGTCTATTCGAGCTGGTTTGGCCGCATGAAAGTCGCCGAGGCTTCCAAGGGCATTGTCCGCATCTCGGTGCCTACCGCCTTCCTGCGCTCATGGATCAACGGCCACTATCTCGACCTCATCTCCGAACTGTGGAAGCAGGAGGATCCCGATCTTCTCAAGATCGACATCGTCGTGCGCACGGCAACCCGTCAGGGACGCGCCCAGGCCGAGCCAGAGGTAACGCCGGCACGCAGCAAGGTGACACGGCAGACGCAGACGGCGCTTGCCGCAGGCACAGTCAGCCCCAGCCGGGTGGAGCGCGCATCGACTCCGCGTCCGGGCACACCCGTCGAGAGCGAATTCCGCCACAACGTTCTGGGGTCACCGCTCGATCCACGCTACACGTTCGGCTCTTTCATCGAGGGGCCGTCGAACCGGGTGGCCTTCGCCGCCGCCAAGGCAGTGGCGGAATCGCAATCGAGCGCGGTGCGCTTCAATCCGCTCTTCCTTCACGCAACCGTCGGGCTCGGCAAGACCCATTTGCTGCAGGCCATCGCCGCGGAATCGCTGAAGCAGAACCCCAAGTCGCGCGTCGTCTATCTCACGGCCGAGTATTTCATGTGGCGCTTTGCCACCGCCATCCGCGACAACAACGCTCTGACGCTCAAGGAGCAGCTGCGCGACATCGACCTGCTCATCATCGACGACATGCAGTTCCTGCAGGGCAAGTCGATCCAGCACGAATTCTGCCACCTGATCAACATGCTGCTCGACAGCGCCAAGCAGGTCGTCGTCGCTGCCGACCGGCCACCATCGGAACTGGAATCGCTCGAACCGCGGGTCCGTTCGCGCCTCAATGGCGGTGTCGCGCTTGAAATGTCGGCGCCCGATTTCGCCATGCGCCTCGGCATGCTCAAATTGCGCCTTGCCACGGCCAGGAGCGACGACGCATCCCTCGACATTTCGGAGGAGATCCTCAATCACGTCGCCCGCACCGTGACCGGCAGCGGACGCGAGCTGGAAGGCGCCTTCAATCAGCTTTTGTTCCGTCAATCCTTCGAGCCGCAGATCACCATCGACCGGATCGACGAAATCCTCGGCCACATCTATCGCACAGGTGAGCCGAAGCGTGTCCGTATCGAGGACATCCAGCGCATCGTGGCGCGTCACTACAATGTGTCGAAGACCGAATTGCTGTCCAACCGGCGCACGCGCACCATCGTCAAGCCGCGGCAGGTCGCCATGTACCTGTCGAAGGTGATGACGCCGCGCTCGCTACCCGAGATCGGACGGCGTTTCGGTGGCCGCGATCACACCACGGTGCTGCATGCCGTGCGCAAGATCGAGGACCTTTCCGGCAACGACAACACGCTGGCGCAGGAACTTGAGCTTTTGAGGCGGCTGATCAACGATCAGGCCTGACCCTCCGGGAGGGCCGAACCGAAACAACGCCGGGATTCAATGGCTTGCCTGTGTAGCGCCGGGCCTGCATCGGGCTCGTGGCGTGGCCTGGAAGCGATCTGGATTTCGGTTTTTCGACACTGGCTCGCGGACTTCGGGCGCGTTATCCCCAGAAAGCCCGCGTAGCCGGCCTGAACCGGCGGCGCGGGCTTGCGTTTGCTGGTTTTTTCCTGTCAGTTTACGCAGATTCTGAGCCTATTCAGACCTTTCGCGGGACGCCGCTCACTGGTGACCCGTCATTCATTCAAGCGAGCCTGTTTCGTCATGCGTGTTATCCTGGAACGGTCAAATCTCCTGAAGTCGCTCAACCACGTCCACCGTGTGGTCGAGCGGCGAAACACCATACCGATCCTGTCCAACGTGCTGCTCGGCGCCGAAGGCGCCAGCCTCGAAATGAAGGCGACCGATCTCGACCTCGAGGTGACCGAAGCGACGCCCGCCAAGGTGGAGCGCGGCGGGGCGACGACGGTCCCGGCACATCTGCTCTACGACATCGTGCGCAAGCTCGCCGATGGCGCCGAGGTGATGCTGAAGACGGACGAGGACGGCAACGCCATGACGGTGACGTCCGGCCGCTCGAGCTTCCGCCTTCAGTGCCTGCCGCAATCCGACTTCCCGGAGCTTTCGGCCGGATCCTTCTCGCATATCTTCCGTCTCGACTCGGTTGCCCTGAAAGGCCTGATCGAGAAGACCCAGTTCGCCATCTCCACCGAGGAGACACGCTATTACCTGAACGGCATCTACCTGCACACGCATGAGGTCGGCGGCAAGCTGAAGCTGCGCTCGGTGGCGACCGACGGCCACCGCCTGGCGCGCGCCGAGATCGACGCGCCGGCGGGTTCCGAGGGCATGCCGGGCATCATCATTCCGCGCAAGACGGTGAGCGAGCTGCAGAAGCTTGTCGACGATCCGGATGTCGCGGTGACCACCGAACTGTCGGACACCAAGATCCGCTTCACCATCGGCAGCGTGGTTTTGACCTCGAAGCTGATCGACGGCACCTTCCCCGATTATCAGCGGGTCATTCCGACAGGCAACGACAAGAAGCTGATCATCGACCGCCAGAGCTTTGCCGCCGCCGTCGATCGTGTCTCGACCATCTCTTCCGAACGCGGTCGCGCGGTGAAGCTGTCGATCAGCGAGGGTCAGGTGACGCTTGCGGTCAACAATCCGGATTCAGGCAGCGCCACCGAAGAACTGTCCGCTGACTATTCATCCGATCCGATCGAGATCGGCTTCAACGCCAAGTACCTGCTCGACGTTGCCGCGCAGCTGACCGGCACGGAGGCCAAGTTCATGCTGGCGGATGCCGGTTCGCCGACGCTGATCCACGACATGGCCGACGAGACCGCACTCTATGTGCTGATGCCGATGCGCGTGTAGCGGCGCGGTGTCAGCACTTCGGTCCTGTTGTGGACCGGCGGCAAGCGCGATATTTACGGCGACTTCTATAGGCGGATAGCGGTTGCCGGCACAGAACCATATAAGTAAGCTAACACTTACTAATTTCCGCAACTATGCGGCGCTGACGATCGATCTGGCGCCAGGTGCCGTGGTTTTTTCCGGCGACAACGGCGCCGGCAAGACCAATCTCCTCGAAGCGATCTCCTTTTTGACACCGGGACGTGGCTTGCGCCGCGCGCCCTACGCCGATGTCGCGCGCGAGGGCGGCGACGGCGGCTTTGCGCTGCATGCCCGGCTCGACGGACCTGATGGCCAGGTCGAGATCGGAACAGGCATTTCCGGCGGTGACACCGCCGGCGAAGGCGGCAGGCGGGTACGCATCAACGGAGCTTCGGCGCGTTCGGCCGAGGACATGCTGGAATGGCTGCGCGTGGTTTGGCTGACGCCAGCCATGGACGCGTTATTCACCGGACCGGCCGCGGATCGCCGGCGCTTCCTCGACCGGCTGGTGCTGGCGATCGATCCCGGCCACGGGCAACGTGCGATCGACTACGAGAAGGCGATGCGCGGTCGTAACCGACTGCTTACCGAAAGCTCTCGGGACGACCGCTGGTTCGACGCTATCGAGACGCAGATGGCCGAAACCGGTGTGGCGATTGCCGCGGCGCGCGCCGAGATGGTGCGCCTGCTGGCCGCCATGATCGACAGGCTGCCCGACACGGGACCGTTTCCGCAAGCCGATATCGGCCTTTCAGGCGAGCTGGAAGCCGAGATTGCCGTGGCGCCGGCGGTCGATGTGGAGGAACGCTTCCGTCGGACGCTTGCCGAGGGCCGCGAGCGCGATCGCGCCGCCGGGCGTACGCTCGACGGCCCGCACCGTTCGGACCTGGTGGTTCGGCACCGCCCCAAGGCGATGCCGGCCGAGCTCTGCTCGACCGGCGAGCAGAAGGCGCTGCTGGTCGGCATCGTGCTGTCGCACGCAAGGCTGACCGGCGAAATGTCGGGCATGACGCCGATCCTGCTGCTCGACGAGATCGCTGCGCATCTCGACAGCGGGCGGCGCGCGGCGCTGTTTTCCATCCTGGAGGAACTGAACTGCCAGGCATTCATGACAGGAACCGATGCTGCGCTGTTTTCCAGTCTCCAGGGCCGTGCGCAATTCCTGACCGTCGACCACGGGACGGTTGGGCCAACCGAAGACCCCTGACAAGGTTTTTCCGTGCCTGTATGATCAGGCAATGACCACTGCCGCCCTGACCGCAGACGAGATCGAACGCTATGCCCGCCACATCGTGCTGCCGGAAATCGGCGGCGCCGGACAGCAGAGGCTGAAGCAGGCCCGGGTGCTGGTCATCGGCGCCGGCGGGCTGGGCGCCCCGGTGCTTGAATATCTTGCCGCCGCCGGCGTCGGCACGCTTGGCGTGGTCGATGACGACACCGTTTCGCTCTCCAACCTGCAGCGTCAGGTCATTCACGGCACCGACACTGTCGGCCTGCTGAAAACCGACAGCGCCAAGGCGGCAATCGCCCGCATCAATCCCAATACCACAGTCGAACCGCATACGTTCCGGCTGACCACGGACAATGCGCCTGCCCTCGTCGCCCGCTATGACATCGTCGTCGACGGTTCCGATAATTTCGAAACGCGCTACGCCGTGGCCGATGCCTGCGCGAGCGCTGGGAAACCGCTGGTGCATGCCGCCGTCGGACGCTTCGACGGCTCGGTCACGGTGCTGAAGCCCTTCGAAGACGGCAAGGACGGCAAGCCCAACCCAGGCTATCGTGACCTGTTTCCCGAAGCGCCACCGCCGGGCCTGGTGCCGTCCTGCGCCGAAGTCGGCGTGCTTGGCGCGCTGACCGGCGTCATCGGCACGCTGCAGGCCATGGAGGCGGTCAAGCTGATCACCGGCGTGGGCGAACCGCTGGTCGGCCGGCTGCTGCTTTATGATGGGCTGGCGGCGCGCTTCGACACCATCCGTTACAAGAGAAGCTGAATTCTTGGGCCGGATCGAAGCAGTCTCCATCAGGCGGATCCCGACCGATTTCGACCGTTGGGACGATGTGCTCGCATTGATCATGCGTGCCTTCGCCTCGATGGACGATGTCATCGACCCGCCCTCCTCGGCCCACCTTTTGACCGCAGACACTCTGCGGGACAAGGCAGGGCGGGAGACCGGCTTCGTGGCGCTCAAGGGCGATCGGATCGTCGGCTGCGTCTTTGCCCTTGAAAAGGTGGCAGAGTTCTATGTCGGCAAGCTCGCCGTGGCGCCGGACTGCCAGGGACAAGGCATTGGACGGCAGCTGATGCAGGCGGTCGAAGACCTTGCCCGCAGCCGCGGCAAGGCCGCCATCGAGCTTCAGACGCGGATCGAGTTGACCGCAAACCATGCGGCCTTTGCTCGCCTCGGCTTTCGCGAAACTGAACGGACGGCGCATGACGGCTATGCCAGGCCGACTTCGGTCACCATGCGCAAAGCCCTCCCGTAAGTCTTATCTTACGGTTTGTGGGCCACGGATATTGCACCGCGACAGCATCAGGTCCTGAGCGGCAGCACGCGGTCTGGTGGGCGGTGGCCGTCAACGAAGGCGCGGATGTTGATGATGACCTTTTCACCCATGTCGATACGGCCCTCGAGCGTCGCCGAGCCCATATGCGGCAAAAGCACGACCTTGTTCTTGGCCGCGAGCTTCAGCAGCTTGCCGTTCAAGGCCGGCTCGTGCTCGTAGACATCGAGGCCGGCGCCGGCGATCTTGCCGTCCTGGATCAGCTTGACCAGTGCTTCCTCGTCGATGATGTCGCCGCGCGCGGTGTTGACGACATAGGCGGTGGGCTGCAGTAGCGCCAGCCGCCGCGCCGAAAGCAGATGGAAGGTTGCCGGCGTCGAGGGACAGTTGACCGAGATGATATCCATGCGGGCCAGCATCTGGTCGAGGCTTTCCCAATAGGTCGCCTCCAGCCCGTCTTCCACGGCCGGCAGCACGCGGTGGCGGTTGTGATAGTGGATCGACAGTCCGAAGGCCTTGGCCCGCCTGGCTACGGCCGTGCCGATCCGCCCCATGCCGACAATGCCGAGCCGCTTGCCCCAGATGCGCCGGCCCAGCATCCAGGTCGGCGACCAGCCGGCCCATTTCTTGTCGCCGGTGAGCACATTGGCGCCTTCCGCGAGCCGCCGCGGCACCGCCAGCATCAGCGCCATCGTCATGTCGGCGGTGTCTTCGGTCAGGACATTCGGCGTGTTGGTGACGGTGATGCCCCTCTTGGCCGCAGCCGCGACATCGATCTTGTCGACGCCGTTGCCAAAATTGGCGATCAGCTTGAGGTTGTCGCCTGCCTGAGCGATCAGCGCCGCGTCGATATTGTCGGTAATGGTCGGCACCAGAACGTCGGCTTCCTTGACCGCCGCGACCAGTTCCGGCTGCGTCATCGGCCGGTCCTCGACATTCAGCCTTGCGTCGAACAGTTCGCGCATGCGGGTCTCGACCGGGTCGGGCAGCTTGCGCGTGATGACGACAAGAGGCCTTTTTTTGCCTGCCATTGTTTCCCTCTCGAGTATTTGCCGCAATTCCGAACGCAAAACCGCTTCACAGGTTTGCTGGAATTGCTCTAACCCGATCTCGTTGAGACCTCTTTAACCAAGACCGGCGAAACTGAAAGCCGGTCGCGGTGCCGATTACCCATGTAACAAGCGGTGCCGCCGAAGACAAAGAAAAAGGGGCGCCGAGGCAAGCGCCGAAAGGAATGAAAGTGTCTGGTTTCGCGTCGCTTCGCCTGGCCCTCAGTGCAGCATTTTTCGGCGCTCTGCTTTATTCTCCGCTTACGGCGGCACAGAGTGCGGCTGCACCTGCCCAGAGCGTCGTCACGCTCGGGCCGAGCGGCCTGCCGCTGCCGCGATTCGTCAGCCTGAAATCCGGCCGCGTCAACTCGCGCGTCGGCCCCGGCGCCAACTACTCGGTCGACTGGATGTACATGAAGGCCGGCCTGCCGATGGAGATCATCCAGGAATTCGACACATGGCGCCGCGTGCGCGATGCCGATGGTTCGGAAGGCTGGATCAACCAGTCGCTGCTTTCCGGCCGACGCACGGCAATCGTCGCACCATGGCAGCGTGGCAAGGGCACCCGGCTCAATCTTCTCAACAGCCCCGACAAGGATGCAAGGGTGGTCGCGATGATCGAACCTGGCGTCATGGGTACGATCAAATCCTGCGACGGCCAGTGGTGCGAAATGACGTTCGAAGGCCACACCGGCTGGCTTGCCCAGTCGGTCGTCTGGGGCGCCTATCCCGGCGAACGGGTCAAGGACTGATTCTCTTTCGCGGTCCTGGCTTTATGCCCGATACGGCCGAGATGGGTGTCCTGGAAGCCGGTCGGCAGCTTCAGACCGTAGCCCAGCGCACGGTCGATGGCGATGTGGGCGATCCATATCAGCGCAACCGCCATCGCGGCCGTATTGCCCCACATGTGCCCGCCGAGCAGCAGCAGCACGGGCACGATCAGGATGTGCAAGGCGTTGTAGGCAAGGGCACCGACGCGCGGACCGGCCAGATAGCCCGACATCGATAGGTCAGGCGCCAAGATAAGCAATCCGAAGAGCCACCAGGAGATGCCGGTCGAACCGTAGAAAATGACGGCAGCCAGTGCCACGATCGCCCATTCGAGCCGGATTACGAAATCGAGGGGTTTCATCCCTGGCCGATAATTCTGGCTTGGCAGATGATTCTGGCCTCGCCAGTCATTCGCAGCGTTTGGGGCGCAGCCTCACTACGATGTCGACATTGGCGATCTCCATCCCTTCCGGAGGCTCCGGCAGGTTGGCAACCGTCACCGGACCGCTGTCGATGTCGAATATACGGTTTTCGCCTTCGATGTAGAAATGGTGGTGGTCGGAGGTGTTGGTGTCGAAATAGGTTTTCGCGCCTTCGACGGCGAGGATGCGCAAAAGTCCCGCCTGGGTAAACTGGTGAAGGGCATTGTAGACGGTGGCCAGCGACACCGGCACGCCGGCGGCAACCGCCTCCTCGTGCAGTTCCTCGGCCGACAGATGCCGGTCGCCCTTGGCGAAAAGCAGATCGGCCAGCGCAATGCGCTGACGCGTCGGCCTCAGCCCGGCTTCACGGACCCGCTTGTCCACAGCGACATTTTCCTTCCGGCCGTCCAGGTCCATCTTCTCGTCGAACCCCACAGTTCCGCCCCAAGACACGCCCAGAATGGCAAAAAAATGAACGTCTGCCGAAACCGGACCTCTCAGGACATATATTCTGTCGTCCGAATGCGATCAATAGCGCGCATTGACCCAGGCAGACGAGCAGGCTAAGCGCAAACGCCGGTTTCCGGCCTGAAACAGATTGTGTTAGGAAACCAACGACAAGGGCCCCCGATGGCCCGGAACGATATGGGATGAGATTGATGGCGGGTAAATCCAGCTACGAGTACGACGAATTGCTGGCCTGCGCCCGCGGCGAACTGTTCGGACCGGGCAACGCCCAGCTTCCCTATCCGCCAATGCTGATGTTCGACCGCATCACCGAGATCAGCGAGACCGGCGGCGCCTTCGAGAAGGGTTTCATCCGCGCGGAGTTCGACATCAAGCCGGACCTGTGGTTCTTTGCCTGCCATTTCATCGGCAATCCGATCATGCCGGGGTGCCTCGGCCTCGACGCCATGTGGCAACTGACCGGCTTCTACCTTGGCTGGCTTGGCGAACCCGGCAAGGGAATGGCGCTGTCGACCGGCGAAGTGAAATTCAAGGGCATGGTCACGCCCTCGGTGAAGAAGGTCGAATATGGCATCGACTTCAAGCGCGTGATGCGGGGCCGGCTGGTGCTCGGCATCGCCGATGGCTGGCTGAAGGCGGATGGCGAACCCATATACGCGGCAACGGATTTGAAAGTCGGTCTGTCCAAGCAGTCGGCGGTCGGCTGACCGGCACCCCTGGCCAGCCCCCTTGGCCGGCATCCCTGGAAGGAGTTGCGAATGAGACGTGTCGTAGTCACAGGCCTCGGCATCGTGTCGTCGATCGGCAACAATGCCAACGAGGTGCAAGCCTCGCTGCATGACGCCAGATCAGGCATCAGCTTCTCGGATTCCTTCGCCGAACACGGCTTCCGCTGCCAGGTCTGGGGAGCGCCGACGCTCGATCCATCGGCGATGATCGATCGCCGTGCGATGCGCTTCCTGAGCCAGGGGGCTGCATGGAACCACGTCGCCATGGACCAGGCGATCGCGGATGCGGGCCTCGGCGAGAGCGACATCACCAATGAGCGCACCGGCATCGTCATGGGATCGGGCGGACCATCCACCCGCACCATCGTCGAAGCTGCCGAAACGACGCTGAAGAACGGCAGTCCCAAGCGCATCGGTCCGTTCGCGGTGCCGAAGGCAATGTCGTCGACCGCATCGGCGACGCTTGCCACATGGTTCAAGATCCACGGCGTCAACTACTCGATCTCGTCGGCCTGTTCGACCTCGGCGCATTGCATCGGCAATGGCTATGAATTGATCCAATGGGGCAAGCAGGACATCGTCTTCGCCGGCGGCCACGAGGATCTCGACTGGACGATGTCGGACCTGTTCGACGCCATGGGCGCCATGTCGTCGAAATTCAACGACAAGGCATCGACCGCCTCCCGTGCCTATGACGTCAATCGCGACGGCTTCGTCATTGCCGGCGGCGCCGGTGTGCTGGTGCTGGAAGAGCTTGAGCATGCCAAGGCGCGCGGCGCCAAGATCTATGCCGAGATCGTCGGCTATGGCGCGACGTCGGATGGCTACGACATGGTTGCTCCTTCAGGCGAAGGCGCGGTCCGCTGCATGCGCCAGGCGCTGGCCACGGTTTCCACGCCGGTCGACTACATCAACACCCATGGCACATCGACGCCGGTGGGAGATTCCAAGGAAGTGGGCGCCATCCGCGAGGTGTTCGGCCCAGAGATGCCGTACATCACCTCGACGAAGTCGCTGACCGGCCATTCGCTGGGCGCGGCCGGCGTGCAGGAATCCATCTACTCGATCCTGATGATGCAGGGCGGTTTCATCGGCGAAAGCGCCCATATCGAGACCCTCGACCCCGAATTCGAGGGCATGCCGATCGTGCGAAAGCGCATCGACGATGCCAGGATCGACACTGTTTTGTCCAATTCGTTCGGCTTCGGTGGCACCAACGCCACGCTCGTTTTCCAGCGCTATTCCGCATAAGGATTTGCCGGCCATGGACGGATTGATGAAGGGCAAGCGCGGGCTTGTCATGGGTGTCGCCAACGATCATTCGATCGCCTGGGGCATCGCCCGGAAATTATCCGAACACGGGGCGGAACTCGCCTTCACCTATCAGGGCGATGCCTTCGGACGCCGGGTCAAGCCGCTGGCCGACAAGCTCGGCGCCTCGCTGGTCGTGCCGTGCGACGTCGAGGACAGCGCTTCGGTCGCCGCCACGTTCGAGACCCTGGGCAACGAATGGGGCGGGCTGGATTTCATCGTCCACGCCATCGGCTTTTCCGACAAGAACGAGTTGAAAGGCCTCTACGCCGACACCAGCCGGGACAATTTCGTCCGCACCATGGTGATCTCCTGCTACTCCTTCACCGAGGTCGCCCGCCATGCGGCCACCTTGATGAAGGACGGCGGATCGATGATCACGCTGACCTATGCGGGCTCCGTCCGCGTCATGCCGAACTACAATGTCATGGGCGTCGCCAAGGCCGGACTGGAGGCCAGCGTGCGCTACCTCGCCAACGATTACGGTCCGCGCGGCATCAGGGTAAACGGCATATCGGCTGGGCCCGTGCGCACGCTCGCCGGCGCCGGCATTTCGGACGCCCGCCACATGTTCTCCTACCAGCAGCGAAACTCGCCACTGCGCCGCACGGTGACCATCGACGAGGTCGGTGGTTCGGCGCTTTATCTGTTGTCGGATCTGTCTTCCGGGGTTACCGGCGAAATCCACTATGTCGATTCCGGCTATCACATCGTTTCCATGCCGACGCTCGATGAATTGAAGCAGACCGACGGCGGGCGAGACTAACGCCTGTCGGCCAAAGGTGCGCGACGGTTTTGAAATGGCGGACATCTGAAAACACGAAGCTTAAAGCGCGCGGCTAAACCCCGTTTCAGCGCCAGTCGCATTGATCCGCTCAAGAAATACTTTCGGTCCAATAAAATTTGATTCATTCGCGGAAACTCATTTTAAGGAGATATCCGCTAGAAAGCCCCGTACTCAGGGGAACTTTCAATGCTCGCCGTCAGCAACCCGAAGCGAACACCGGTGTTCCGACTGCTCACCATAGCGAGTTCGGGTCTCGGCAGTTTCGTCCTCGGGCTCTGGGGCCTGAAGCTCGGTCTCGGCGATGGCTTTGCCGGCATCTCCGCCGACATGATGGTCTCGGTGATGGCCGCTCTTTGCGCACTGGCGGCGTCGGTCGCCGCGATGTCCTTCTTCGCCGGCGTCGATGAATCGGCGGATTTCGTCTTCACGGAAACCCATTTCGACAAGCTGACCGGCCTGGTGGCACGTCCGGCGATGGTCGGCAAGATTGCCGAGGCGGCATGCGCGACCAGCCGGACCGGCGAGCCGATGTTCCTCATCGATATCGACATCGACCGGTTCAAGCAGATCAATGACGCCATCGGCTACAGCCAGGGCGACGAGCTGATCCGCGCCTTCACCAAGCGCTTGAAGACGTGCGTGCCGCCGCGCGCGCTGATCGGACGCATCGGCGCCGGTGAATTCGCGATCCTGCTCCCCGACAACCAAGTCGCAGGGTCCTTGGAAAGCACCATAGAGAGGCTCATCGACGAGATGATGGAGCCCTATGATCTCGGTACGCACCTGCAATCGGTCAGCCTGTCGGTCGGCATCGTGGCGATGCCAAAGGACGGTGTCGATCCCGTCCTCATCCTGCGCCGCTCCAATCTGGCGCTGCAGAACGCGCGCGCCAGCGGCGTCGGCAACTGGTCCGTCTTCCATGCCGAAATGGGCAGGGTCGCCGACCATCGCCAGTGGATCGAATCCGAACTGCATACAGCCTTCGAGCGCGGTGACTTCGACCTTCATTACCAGCCGCAGCTCGATCTCCCGACCGGCCGCATCGTCGGCTACGAAGCGCTGATCCGCTGGCGGCATCCGGAACGCGGCATGATCCCGCCGATGGAGTTCATTCCGATCGCCGAGGAAACCGGCATGATCGGTCCGATCGGCGAATGGGTGCTGCGCAAAGCCTGCAGCGACGCCCGGCATCTGCCCGACGACTGCTTCGTCGCCGTCAACATCTCGCCCGTCCAGTTCATGACCAAGGACTTCGTCGGCATCGTGCGCGACACCATGACGAGCACCGGCATCAAGCCGTCACGGCTGGAACTGGAAGTGACCGAGACGGCGATGATGCAGGATCGCGACCGCGCCGCCGCCATCCTGAAGGAGCTTGCGGATATCGGCATTTCGGTCGCCGTCGATGATTTCGGCACCGGCTATTCCAATTTGAGCTACCTGATCGATTTCTCATTCGGCAAGCTGAAGATCGACCGGTCCTTCGTCAGCCGCCTCGACACGGATTCCAGCTCCGGCGCGGTCGTCTCGACCATCGTCGGGCTTTCGCGCGCGCTCGGCGTCAGCATCATTGCCGAAGGCGTCGAGACCGAAAGCCAGGCGACACTGCTCAGGGCAGCCGGCTGCGAGGTGGTGCAAGGCTACCTGTATGGCAGGCCCGCCCCCCTCAAGATCAGGGTCGGCGACGTGCATATCACCGATGAGGTCCGGCGCGTTGCCAATCTGCATTGAGTGCGACGCGATATCTGTTTTCGTCTGAGCATGATCTTTTCCGAAACCGGTATCCACTTTTCGGGATCATGCTTCAACGACGAGCGGAAAGCACCTTGAACATGCCGTCACGAGCGAGTTCGGCATGGCTCGAAAAGGCAGCCGCCAAGATCGGCTCGTAGGGAAGCTGACGGTTGGCGACCATGAACAGCCGCCCACCCGGCTTCAAGGCCTTGGCCGCCGCTCGGATCATGCCGGCGCCGATCTCCGGCTCGGCCGCCCGGCTGCGGTGAAAGGGCGGGTTCATGGCAATCGCGTCGTAGCGCTTCTCGACTGGTTCCTTCAGCAGATCGATCCAGAAGAAATTCCGGGCGATCGGCTGGCTGACCGCTGCCAGATTGAGCTTCGCGGCTTCAAGCGCGGCGAAATCGGCCTCATAGAGGTCGAGCGCCTGAACGCCGGGGGAGCGGGCGGCGATCTCGGCCGCCACATAGCCCCAGCCGGCGCAGAGATCGGCAATGTTGCCACGCAGGTCATTGGGCAAATTCTCGACCAGCAATTTCGAGCCGGTATCGATCCGGTCGAACGAGAACATGCCGGGCGCGGTGTGGAACCGGCCTTCAACCAGCCGAGCGGGGTTGGCAGCGCGCAATTCTTCCGCGGCGGCCAGATCGGCGGGACGTCGCAGCCAGAAGGCAATGCCGTGATATTTGGGCAAATGGCCTTCAAGCGGCACAAGCTCGTCAACGCGCTTGCGCAGGCTGGCAATGCCATCGTCCTTGCCGCCGGCAATGACGACCAGGCCGCCCGGCGCCACGCACTCAAGCGCCTGCGCGATGCGCACTTCGTTCAAGCCGCGATGCCGGCCGGCAAGCACAAGTGCCATATCGAAGCCATCGCCTTCCACTTGCGCGGTGACGACGAAGCCAGACGCCTGCAGCGCGCTGAAATGCGGCCGGAAACCCTGCACGAGGTGAAGTGTCGCCTCAAAGCCTTCAGGCAGGCGAAAACCCGGCTCAGCGCCGAGAAACAGGGCGCGCGTGCCCTTGCCCGGTAGAGAAACAGCCTCCGCCTCGAAGGGATGGAAAAGCGTCTTCAACGGCTCGGCGGACATTGTTCGATCTCGACTTGTCTAAGCGCTTTGAAACCCAGGCTGAAAATGAAAACGGGCGCGACATAAGCCGCGCCCGTTTCGATTCATGGTCTCAGACCAATCAGGCGGCGTTTTCTTCGCCTTCGGTCTTCTTGTCGCGGGCGAGTTCCTTGCCGGTGGCCTGGTCGACGACCTTCATCGACAGGCGGACCTTGCCGCGCTCGTCGAAGCCCATCAGCTTGACCCAGACCTTGTCGCCTTCCTTGACCACATCCGAGGTCTTGGCGACCCGGTCGTTGGCAAGCTGCGAGATGTGGACGAGGCCGTCACGCGGACCGAAGAAATTGACGAAAGCGCCGAAGTCCGCGGTCTTGACGACCGTACCTTCGTAGATCTCGCCGACTTCCGGCTCGGCGACGATGGTGTGGATCCACTTCTTCGCCGCCTCGATCTCCTTGGCATTGGACGAAGCGATCTTGACCGTGCCGTCGTCCTCGATGTTGATCTTGGCGCCGGTCTTTTCGACGATCTCGCGGATCACCTTGCCGCCCGAGCCGATCACGTCACGGATCTTGTCGGTCGGGATGTGCATCACTTCGATGCGCGGTGCGAACTCACCGAGTTCCGAACGCGCGCCGGTCAGAGCATGCGCCATCTCGCCGAGGATGTGCTGGCGGCCATCCTTGGCCTGGTCCAGCGCGATCTTCATGATCTCCTCGGTGATGCCTTCGATCTTGATATCCATCTGCAGCGAGGTGATGCCGTTGGCGGTGCCGGCGACCTTGAAGTCCATGTCGCCGAGGTGATCCTCGTCACCGAGGATGTCGGATAGAACGGCGAAACGCTCGCCTTCCTTGATCAGGCCCATGGCGATACCGGCGACGGGCTTGGCCAGCGGCACGCCGGCATCCATAAGCGCCAGCGAGGTGCCGCAGACGGTGGCCATCGACGACGAACCGTTGGACTCGGTGATCTCCGAGACGACACGCAGCGTGTAGGGGAACTGGTCGGCGCTCGGCAGCATCGGGCGAATGGCGCGCCAGGCGAGCTTGCCATGGCCGATTTCGCGGCGACCCGGCGAACCCATGCGGCCGGTCTCGCCGACGGAATAGGGAGGGAAGTTGTAGTGAAGGAGGAACTTCTCCTTGTACATGCCGGTCAGCGAATCGACATACTGCTCGTCCTCGCCGGTGCCGAGCGTGGCAACGACCAGCGCCTGGGTCTCGCCGCGGGTGAACAGCGCCGAACCGTGGGTGCGCGGCAGGACGCCGACTTCGGAGACGATCTTGCGGACCGTCTTGAGGTCACGGCCATCGATGCGCGAACCGGTGTCGAGGATGTTCCAGCGCACGACCTTGGCCTGGAGTTCCTTGAATACCGAACCGATCTGCTCGGAAGTGTACTTGGCATCTTCGCCTTCGGCCGGGGCAAACGCTGCCTTGACCTTCGCCTTGACGGCGTCGACGGCGGCGTAACGCTTCTGCTTGTCGACGTTCTTGTAGGCATTGCTGAGTTCGTCGCCGACGATCTTCAGCATCTCGGCTTCAAGCGCGGAATAGTCCGGCGCGGTGAAGTCGCGCGGCTCCTTGGCGGCGACTTCGGCCAGCTTGATGATGGCGTCGATGACCGGTTGGAAGCCCTTGTGGCCGAACATGACGGCGCCGAGCATCAGCTCTTCGCCCAATTCCTTGGCTTCGGACTCAACCATCAGCACAGCGTCGGCGGTGCCGGCGACAACGAGGTCGAGCTTGGATTCCTGCATCTCGTCGACATGCGGGTTCAGAACGTATTCGCCGTTGATGTAGCCGACGCGGGCGCCGCCGACCGGGCCCATGAAGGGAACGCCGGAGAGCGTCAGGGCGGCCGAAGTGGCAACGATCGACAGGATGTCGGGATCGTTCTCGAGATCATGCTGGACGACGGTGACGACGATCTGGGTGTCGTTCTTGTAGCCGGAGGCGAAGAGCGGGCGGATCGGGCGGTCGATGAGGCGGGAAACCAGCGTTTCCTTCTCGCTCGGACGGCCTTCACGCTTGAAATAGCCACCCGGGATCTTGCCGGCGGCGTAGGTCTTTTCCTGGTAGTTGACGGTCAGCGGGAAGAAATCGAGGCCGGGCTTCGGCTCCTTCATCGAAACGACGGTGGCGAGGACCTTGGTCTCGCCGTAGGTGGCGAGCACCGCGCCATCAGCCTGGCGCGCGATCTTGCCGGTTTCGAGGATGAGCGGACGACCGCCCCATTCGATTTCCACTTTGTGGTGATTGAACATCTCTTGTCCTTAATATGAGGAAAGGGCCGCGCCGTTTCACGGTGCGCGGAGATGCCCTTTCCCTGGCTTCCTTTCTCGGGCAGCCACGGGCAAGACAACGGGAGGCTCGGGTGTTTCGGCGCGGTGCGCGCGAGCGTCCTGCAATCCTGCCCCATGACCGTCCATGGGCGGTTTCGAGTGCCCTCTGCACGATCGAAACCGGGTCTGGCCAGTCGATACGACTGGCAGAATGCGCGACCGGCGGGCTCTCCTTCGAAAGCCCGCCGGTCAATTCGTCAACGACGCAGACCGAGCTTCTCGATCAGCGTCTGGTAGCGCGCGTCGTCCTTGCGCTTGAGATAATCAAGCAGGCTGCGGCGCTGGGAGACGAGAGCAAGCAGACCACGGCGGGAATGGTTATCCTTCTTGTGGTCCTTGAAATGGTCGGTCAGGTTCTTGATTCGCTCGGAAAGGATGGCCACCTGGACTTCCGGAGACCCGGTATCGCCCTTGGCGGTTGCGAATTCACCCATCAATTCCTGTTTGCGCTCGGCAGTAATCGACATCGTGTTTTTCCTTATCTGTTTGAGGAAACGGGTCGCCCTCAGCCGGGATGTCGTCCAGCAGGGGCCGGTGCAAGCAAAGCGTCATAGCGCTAAGCTGCGGCGCATATAGTGCAATTCCCCGGAAAACACCAGCCCAATTCACAAGCCGGCTTTTCAGGCCAAAATGGCAGGTTTATCCCTGTCAAAGCCATTTCTTCCATTTGAAGAAGGCGATCAGCCCGAACGCGACAAGCGCCATGAACAGCAGCGACAAGGGATAGCCGTAGTAGGCCTTCAGTTCCGGCATGTTCCAGGGCGAAGACTCCGGATCGAAATTCATGCCCCAGATGCCGACCAGGAAGGTGAGCGGCATGAAGATGACCGAGACGATGGTGAGATAGCTGATAACGTCGTTGGTGCGCGCCTGGCTCAGCGACAGGTGCATCTCGATCAGGCCGGTCAGCATATCGCGCTGGGTCTCGACCAGCTCGATCAGCCTGAGCGCATGGTCGAGCGTGTCGTTGAGGAAGATCTTGGTCTCGGCCTTCACATAGGGCACATCGTTGCGGATCAGCGTCGCCAGCGCATCGCGCATCGGCCACAGCACGCCTTTCAGCACGTTGGCGTCACGCCGCAATTCATGTAGCTGCCGCATCTGGTGTTTGTGCGGCGAATGCAGCATCTGGTCCTCGATGCTGTCGACCATGTCACCGGCGGCCTCGATCGGCGGAAAATAGCTGTCGACGATGGCATCGATCAGCGCATAGGCAAGATAGTCGGCGCCGCGGGCGCGCAGCCGGTTGGGCGCCGAACTTTCGATGCGCTTGCGCACCGGATCGAATGGATCGCCTTCCCGCTCCTGGAAGGTAACGACGAAGTTGCTGCCGAAGAAGACGGCGATCTGCTCATAGCGGTGCGAGGTGACATCGTCGATCATCCTGACGACGACGAAGGCATGGTCCTCGAAGAAGTCGACCTTAGGCCGCTGGCCGGTGTTGACGACGTCCTCCAGCGCCAGCGGATGCAGGCTGAAAATGCGGCCGATCTCCTCGATCAGCGGGATGTTGGCGAGGCCGGTGCAGTCGAGCCAGAGGACCGGCCATTTGTGGCAATGGGTGTTGAGGTCGTCGATGCTGGCATTTTCGATAGTCTTGAATTTTTCGGGCGAGATCAGCGTCAGACGCAGTTCCGAGCGACGCGCCGACGGGTCGGCGATCAGCGTGCCGGGCGACGCACCGACCGGCGGCCGCCGCGTTTTCGCCGGTGCCCGCGTCTTCACGGTCTCAGCCTTTGCCATATTCCCCTCGTGCGAGTCCTCGCCTCGACATTAGACGACAGGAATCAACCGGCAAAGACCCGCTTGGGCTTGAACATGCCTTGCTCAATGGCACCGATGGCGACCAGCTTGCCGCGCGCCGTGGCGCAGGCTTCTTCGGCTTCCACCGGTGCGTCGCGGCCGCGGATGATGACCGGGTTGCCGAGGCGGATCTTGGTTGCCGCGTCATCGCTGATGGCGATCTGCGGCAGGCAATCGAGGGCAGCCGATGTGTCGACCAGAAGCGCATCGATGGCGTCGAAGTCGATTGGCGCTTCCACCTTGTCGGCAGCCTCTGCCTTGTCAGCGGCTTCTGTCGTGTCCGAGCTGTCGACCTCCTCCACACCGAAACGGGCGGCTTCCAGTTCGGCGATGGTGACGAAGTCTTCCGAGGTGAACGGCTCGACCTCGACCCGGCGCAATTCGGAGATGTGACCGAAGCAGCCGATGTCGCGGCCCATGTCGCGGGCCAGCGAGCGCACATAGGTGCCCTTGCCGCACTCGACCTCGAAAACAGTATGGTCGGCGCCATGCTCGACAACGTCCAGACGGCCGATCTCGATCTCGCGCGCGGGTATGTCGACCGTCGCGCCGTCGCGGGCCAGATCATAGGCGCGCTCGCCTGCGATCTTGATGGCCGAGAATTGCGGCGGCGTCTGCATGATGACGCCGGTGTATTTCGGCAGCAGGGCGAGCAGTTGGGCTTCCGACGGACGCAGGTCGGATTCTTTCGTCACCGGACCTTCGAGGTCATCGGTCGAACGCTCCTGTCCCCAGGCAACGGTGAAGCGATAGATTTTGGCGCCGTCCTGCACGTAAGGCACGGTCTTGGTAGCCTCGCCAAGCGCGATCGGCAGCATGCCGGATGCCAGCGGGTCGAGCGTGCCTGCATGGCCGGCCTTTTCCGCCTGGAACAGCCATTTGATCTTGGAGACGGCTTCGGTCGAGCCCATGCCGACCGGCTTGTCCAGGATCAGCCAGCCCGAGATCGGCCGGCCCTTCTTCTTGCCGCGACGCGCCACTATTCGGTGTCCTTGTTGTCGTCTTTGTCCTGGTCCGCGTTTTCCTGGTCCTCAGGACCCAGATCGCGCGCCACTTCCGGCGATTTCAAGAGGTCGTTGATCCTGGCAAAATTGTCGAAGGAGGTATCGAGCTTGAAGCGGAACTCAGGCATGAACTTCATCTGCCGCAGCGCGCCGGAGACACGGCCACGGACGAATTTCGCATGCTTGTTCAACGCCTCGACCACCGCATCGGCATCTTTGGCGCCGAGCGGCGAGACGAAAGCGGTAGCGACCTTCAAATCGGGCGACATGCGCACTTCCGAGACCGACACCACGGTGTTCTCGATCAGCGGATCGATGATCTCGCCGCGCTGCAGGGTTTCGGATAGCGCATGGCGCACCTGTTCGGCGACGCGCAGCATGCGCTGGGATGGGCTGGATGCGGTTGGACGGGGCATTTTTCTCAATCCTGAAAGCGTGAGGCGCGGGATGGAACCGTGCCGCATGTCTCATATGGGCATTCTCAATAGACTTGGGGCGGCGGCCTTTCGACCACCGCCCGGTATGGACAAGTCATTCGAACTCAGAGTGTCCGGGTCACCATCTCGACGCGGAAGCACTCGATGACGTCGCCGACGCGCATGTCCTCGTAGTTCTGGAAGGCCATGCCGCACTCCTGGCCGCCGGGGACTTCCGAAACTTCGTCCTTGAAGCGCTTCAGCGTCTTCAGCGTGCCTTCGTGGATGACGACGTTGTCGCGGATCAGGCGCACGCCCGCACCACGCTCGACCTTGCCTTCGGTGACACGGCAGCCGGCGATCTTGCCGACCTTGGTGATGTCGAAGATTTCGAGGATCTGCGCATTGCCGATGAAGGTCTCGCGACGTTCCGGCGACAGCAGGCCCGACAGAGCCGCCTTCACGTCATCCACAAGGTTGTAGATGATCGAGTAGTAGCGGATCTCGATGCCAGCCGCCGCAGCAGCGGCACGTGCCTGGACGTTGGCGCGGACGTTGAAGCCGATGATCGCGGCACCCGAAGTCTCGGCCAGCGACACGTCGCTTTCGGTAATGGCGCCGGCGCCGGCATGGACGATGCGTGCACGAACCTCGTCGGTGCCGAGCTTATCGAGTGCGGCGTTGATCGCCTCGATCGAGCCCTGCACGTCGCCCTTGATGACCAACGGGAATTCCTTCAGCCCGCTTGTCTGCAATTGCGACATCATCTGCTCGAGCGAACCGCGCTGGCCGGCATGCTTGGCAACCGCCTTCTCGCGCGCCAGACGCTGGCGGTATTCGGTGATCTCGCGGGCACGGGCCTCGTTATTGACCACGGCGAAGCGATCGCCGGCCTGCGGGGTGCCCTGCAAGCCAAGCACTTCTACCGGCATCGCCGGCGGCGCTTCCTTGATCTGCACGCCACGATCGTTGACCAGCGCACGCACCCGGCCCCATTCATTGCCGGCAACGAGGATGTCGCCCGGCATCAGCGTGCCGGTCTGCACCAGCACGGTGGCAACGGGACCACGGCCCTTGTCGAGCTGGGCCTCGATGACGACGCCTTCGGCGGTACGGTCCGGATTGGCCTTCAGGTCGAGAATTTCGGCCTGCAGCAGGATCGCCTCGAGCAGTTTGTCGAGATTGGTGCCCTTGGTCGCCGACACTTCGACGTCCAGAACTTCACCGCCCATGGATTCGACGAAAACCTCGTGGCGCAGCAGTTCGGAGCGCACCTTCTGCGGATCGGCATCATGCTTGTCGATCTTGTTGATCGCCACGATGATCGGAACGCCGGCCGCCTTGGCATGGCTGATCGATTCGATCGTCTGCGGCATGACGCTGTCATCGGCCGCAACCACCAGGATGGCAATATCGGTCGCCTGGGCGCCACGAGCACGCATCGCCGTGAAGGCGGCGTGGCCGGGCGTGTCGATGAAGGTGATCTTGTGACCATTCTTCTCAACCTGGTAGGCGCCGATATGCTGGGTGATGCCGCCGGCTTCGCCGGAGACGACATTGGCGTTGCGGATCGCGTCGAGCAGCGAGGTCTTGCCATGATCGACGTGACCCATGATCGTCACGACCGGCGGACGCGAAACCAGGTCCTCGGCATTGTCGGCGATGTTGAACAGGCCTTCCTCGATGTCGGACTCGGCGACGCGGCGGACCGTGTGGCCGAATTCGGTGGCGACCAGCTCGGCCGTGTCGGCGTCGATGACGTCGCCCGGCTTCAGGATCTGGCCCTGCTTCATGAAGAACTTGACCAGGTCGACCGCGCGCTCGGACATGCGTTGCGCCAGTTCCTGGATGGTGATGGTCTCTGGCAGGATCACTTCGCGCATGACTTTCTCGCGCGGCTCATTGTGCATCGCGCGCTTGAATTTTTCCTGGCGGCGACGCATCGACGACAGCGAACGGGCTCGCGCATCTTCGTCGGACAATGCCGAATTCAGCGTCAGCTTGCCACGGCGGCGATCTTCCTCGCTCTTGGTCGGCTTGGCCGGACGCGCCGCTTCAGGCGTGACCGGACGGCGCACCGGTGCGCCGGCGCCAACCCGCTTCGGCTTGGCCACTTCCTCGTCATCGACTGTTGCCAGTTCGGCAGCCAATGGCGCGCGGCGACGCGCCTCTTCCTCGGCCCGACGGCGGGATTCGGCCTCGGTCTGCAACCGTGCTTCTTCCTCGGCCTGGCGGCGCGCGGATTCATCGCGTTCGCGCTTGCGGCGCTCTTCGTCCTCGGCGCGACGCTTGGCATCCTCGGCGGCGCGCTGGCGGTCCTCGACCTCGCGAACCTTCGAGCCTTCGAGCGCCCTGCGGCGTGCTTCCATTTCACTGCGCGACAGTTCGTTCAGCACCATGCCGCTGCGCTCGACCGGGGCCGGGGGCGGCGGGGGTGGCGGCGCCTTCGGTGCTTCCGGCACGACGA
>NZ_RZRO01000084.1:0-28086 GCF_003997975.1 Mesorhizobium sp. M7A.F.Ca.US.005.03.1.1 | reverse complement strand
AGTTCCAGCAGCATGAAGAACGTGGTTGCCAGCATTCGGGAGGGGCTCGCTTCACAGGGCGAGCCTGGTTTCGAAGCTGGGCGTGGCCCTGTGGACAGTCGTTGTGCTGGCGGCAGTGTTTTTCATTGTGCACGCCTGAACCGCTCGGTGGCGGGCGAGAACCAAGAGGACTCGGAATATGGCAACCGCTACGCGCTTCGGATGGACCATCCGGACAGCTGGACCATTTTCGACGTCTTCACCGGCCAGCCCGCCGAGTCCGGCCACAAGGTCATGGTCGGAGTTAATGCTGGTGAAGCGGACGAGATGGTCAGACGGTTGAACGATCAGGACGCCAAGCGGCGGGACGAGGCCGACCCGACTGACCTGTGCTGACAAACCGGCAAGCTGCTGGAATGATTCGCTAACCAGCTGTGGGTGTGTACAGTCGCATTGTCGCCGGCCGGGACATCGGTACCGGCGCTTGAGAGCGACCATCGCTTTCCCGCCCCTCGATGGGAGCCGCATTATGGACAACGATCATTCGGCCGATGCTATTTCAACTTTTGACTGCAATATTCTGCGCGACGCGTTCACAACTCGGTCATTGAAAAGCAGATCCCCGAGGATCAGTTGCAGGCCTACGCTGTGCTTTTGATCCGCGACTCGGCAACTCCGATTTTGGTTCAGCACTGCTGGCCTGGATCGTAAAGAAATTAACTTTGTCGCCGTGCCTAACTTGCCGGAGCGGACATCTGCTCGGCGCTCGCTTTCATTTTTGCCTGAAAGGATAATGAGCATGAGATACATGAAAACTCCGGACGCTCCGGTCGTAACGATGGAGCCAATCGTCGAGGCCGCAAAAGTCCTATCGAAGCGGCTGACGATCAGAAGCGACGAAGCCGCAAGACGAAAGATCGCCGACACCGACGGCACGATGCGGCGGGCGCGCCAACTTGCGGAAAGCAATCGCCTGATTTGATGAATTGACGCCAACGTCCTGCCGCGGTTGACGCTTATTACGTCATGCGCGTCGGCACGTTACATCTATAACCATATTTCGCTCCAGGAGATATTGACCTCGCCAAGGCCGTCGGCGACTCGCATCGCGACATCATGCGGTGCTGCTGGCCAATCCATTCGCAGTCTTCTGGAGGTGGCCCCGGCGATGCATATCTTGAGCCTAAGACGCCCATTTCAATGCAAAATATGCGTCTTCTATCGGGCGACCGTGCAACCCCGTTTGAGGGCGGAGATTGGGGCGCGAAGCCGCCGTCCCACTCAGCAACAACCCCAACCATCAGTGGAATCGGTTGCCACTGAAATCGAAATTGAACTGCACTAATTCCCATACTCGAGTTTTGCGTATAGTTTGTTGACGGGGAGGACTTTATACGTGGGGGCGGCGCGCTTTCAACAGACAGCACGTCGCCATCTACGTCACTGGGGTCTATCCCGAAGACACGCAGGGTTCCCTCTCCGCCTGAAAAGTCTGCACTTTCGCCGCATGCGTTACCCAGCACCGCATCGACGAGCTGAGCGTTGGCGTGTCGTGGGCAACGCCCTCGAAGGAGCGGAGACGAACCACATATGGATCGACCGCGTCAGTCTCATTTTGAGGCGAAGCGGAATCACCGAATGATCCGTGTGAACAAGGAGCGACACTACCCCGTACTAGCGCCCCCTCATTCTTCGGGGGATAGATTCACCCACCAAATTCTGAGAATGCTGGCTTTTAGTAAACCGCGAGACTGATCTCACGGCCAACACAAACGGCAATCCCAACGCCAGCATCGCTAACAACCAGTCTGCTTTCGGCAGGAGGTTAAGTCGGACGGAATGACCGAGATGAAGGCGCATTGCTGCCGCTAGCTAGGATCCGCTACGAGGATGGGGAAGCACAAGCAGTGCGCTGGAAAGGCGTCAGGCTGTTCTTTCTATGCCTAGGAATGTGCGTATATTGTGCGTAAGAGAGAGGTCGGAGATTTGTAATGACCCACGCACAGCTGGCCCAATCGAAAGTGGTCTCAGGTTTTGTCGACAGCCTGCAGGAGCCGCGCACGCCTTATATCTCGCCGAAGCGCCTGTCGCAGGCGCTTGGCGTGAAGGTGGCCAACCTGGCGCAGTTGACCGGCGTCCACCGCAACACGCTGCGCAATCCCTCGTCGGAGCGCCTGCAGGGTCGGATGCGCGAGATGGTGAAGGTGATTTCGGCCGCAACGGAACTCACCGGCGACGTCAAGAAGGCGATCTTTTGGTACCGCAATAAACCGATTGCCGACTATGGTCATCGCACGGCTGCCGAACTCGTCGCGGACGGCCAGGTCGAGGCAGTCCTGGCCTTCATCCGGGATTTCGAAAATGGGGCGCGTGGGTGAGGATCACCCGAGTCGGTCCAGACGAATCGCTATCTGACACCCAAATGGGCTTTCCTGCCCATCAGCGGTGCAGGCGCGGCGATCGACGGCGGTCGTTTCAACCGGCCATGCGTCGAAGCACTCTATCTGTCTCGTTCGACCCAGACGGCTCTTGACGAATACAAGCAGGGCGCCAGCATCGTCCCGCCGGCAACGCTTGCCGCCTACAAGATCACGCTCGCCTGAGGTGGCGGACCTTTCGCAGGGATTCGACCCGGAGATCTGGGACAGCGCTTGGCAGGAATGGGATTGTGCCTGGCGCCAGATCGCTCGCATCGACAAAAGCGTCACGCCGGTGGCACCAACCTGGTGGTCTTTCCGGCCAGTCTTGTCGAAGGCGATAAGGTCACCGTCCATGATCCCGATCACCGGCTGCCGCACGACCAGTCGTCCTGGCCGTAGGGATCGACTGTCTCTGGGATCACAACGCGACGACGCCCCCCGTCACGGCGCTTGGTCCCCAACGAGACCGTCCTCGCCGTCGCCCTCCCCGCTAGCCAGCCCAACCGGTATATCGCCGGCCAGCAACTTCTCCTTCGACAGGAGGCCTGAGTGAACCCCGTCCCCACCCGACCGCGGTAAACCAGCTTCCCCTTCTCATAGGTGCCGAGGATCAGCGAGGCCATGCTTCGGCCGGTGTCGTTTGGGCGGTAACCACAACGACGAATTCCTGTCGTTTGGTGCATTTGATCTTGAGCCAGCTGGTCGTGCGGTCGCCGATGTAACGGCTGTCGGCGCGCTTGGCGATAACGCCTTCGTGGCCACCCTCGCACATGGCGTCGAAGACTTGTCTGCCCCGGTCGACGATGTGGCCGGAAAACTGCAGGCTGTCGCCAGCGTCGCGGTCTCCAAGGAGTAACTCCAGCCTCTCCTTGCGATCGAGAAGCGGTCGGTTCGACAGGTCTTCGCCATTCATTTCCAACAGGTCGAAGGCGTAGACTTGAGCGGCATGCCCGCGGCAATTCCGGTTTTCAGCATGGAAAAATTGGTGCGGCCCTGGCTGTCGATCGCGACAATCTCGCCGTCGATCAGTGCAGAGTCTTTGGTTAGAGCCTGAAGCGGCGCCAGGATCACCTTGAACTGTCGTGTCCAGTCGTGGCCGTTGCGGGTGTAGACCACAACTTTAGAGCCGGAAATCGAGACTTGGGCACGATACCCGTCGAACTTCATTTCGAACAGCCAATTGCTGCCCACAGGTATGGCGTCTGTCAGGGTGCAGAGCTGGAACGGACGAAATGCTGGCAGCGAATATGTAGGGGTAGATTCTGAGTCCCGGCGCCGAGAGCGCTTTTTGCTGAGGGCGGCCTCTACGGCCGGCATGCGGAACTCGAATACATGGCTGGATTCAATACCCTGAATGGCATTCGGTTCCAAATCGGTGTTTCCAGATATTGAACCGGAAGAGTCCGGCTGCGTTGTTGGGTCTGGAATGGCAATCTTTTGGAGGATGAAATGCCCAATACTGGAACAACACGTGGACGCAACCAGGACCGCGCGAAGGTCGCTGGGGGGCAGGATCACGAAGTGAAATACGAGGCGGGTAAGACCGGAGCGAGCAAGGCCGACGTGAAGTCAGCCGTGAAATCGGTCGGGAACAGGCGCAAGAAGGTCGAGGATAAGCTAGGTAAGAACTGAACCACGGGGTCCGGCTAGATGCTCCGGGTTGCCACGTTCAATGTAAACGGCGTCAATGGTCGTCTGCCGGTCCTCATCGCGTGGCTAAAGGCCACGCGCTATGACGTCGTCTGCCTTCAAGAACTCAAAACCTCGGACGAGAAATTTCCGGCCGAGGCGATCGGCGATGCTGGCTATGGCGCGATCTGGCACGGCCAGAAATCCTACAACGGCGTCGCTATCCTGGCTCGCGGAGCTGACCCGATCGAGCGCCGACGCGGGCTTCCTGGCGACCCTGACGATAGCCATAGCCGCTATATCGAGGCGGAGATCAGCGGGCTCGTCGTCGGCTGTCTCTACCTGCCAAACGGAAATCCCGCCCCTGGTCCCAAGTTTGACTACAAGCTGCGCTGGTTCGACCGCCTGATTAGCTACGGCCAGGATCTGCTCAAAGCGGGAGCGCCGACCGTGCTGTGCGGCGACTACAATGTCGTTCCAACTCCGATTGATGCCGTGGTGCCGCGACGATGGATCGGCGATGCGGTTTACTTTCCCGAGAGTCGCCAAGCCTATGCCGCGATGCTCGAGGACGGCTGGATCGACGCGGTCAGGCGCATCCATCCGGAAAAGGGGGTCTATACGTATTGGAACCACTCCTATGGGGGCGGCTACGACAAGAGTTCTGGCCTGCGGATGGACCATCTGCTGGTCAGTCCCTCGTTGTCGCCCAAGCTTCGCGATGCCGGGGTGGATGTTGAGACGCGAGGGTGGGAGAAACCGAGCGATCATGCGCCGGCCTGGATCGCGCTTGAATAACCCGAGTTTGAGCGGCTGCAGTGGTTCCAGATTTCGCGCTTTGTCCGAAATTTGTAGCATTCTTCGGACGAAGCTCGCTTGCCATCGTCCGAAACTTGTCGCATATTTCGGACATGACAGCGGTCGAACACGACACCGATATTCGCTCTCGCGTGCTCGCGCGCATCCAGTCCAAGCCCGAGGAGGTCTGGACACCCGGCGACTTTGCCGATCTCGGCACCCGTTCCGCGGTGGACAAGACCCTGCAGCGACTGGCAGCGGCTCAAGAGCTTCGCCGGATTGACCGCGGTCTCTATGACCGCCCGCGGACCAATACTCTGACCGGCCGCGCCACCGTGCCGGACTATCGCGCCGTGATCCGGGCGGTGACACGCCGCGACAACGCGCGCACCGTCATCGATGGCATGACGGCCGCCAACGATCTTGGGCTTACGACGGCCGTACCCGCGCGGATCGAGGTACTGGTCGATGCGAGATTGAAGCCGATCAAACTCGGCAGCCAGGAAATCTATTTCAAGTATGCGGCGCCGAGCCGCCTTTATTGGGCGGATCGACCGGGAATGCGGGTCGTCCAAGCCCTGCATTGGATGCAGGATATGCTGACCCAAGACAGCGAGCGCAAGCGGATCGAGACTGCTTTGCGCCGCCTGCTTTCCGACCCCAAGCACGGCCAGGCGATCCGCGAGGATCTGCGCGCCGGTCTTTCAGCCGTCCCGATCTGGATGCAGGAGTTCCTCCGCCAACTCCTCAACACAACAGCTGGGCCGGAGGGCAAGCCATGACGACCGCCGCCTACCGTCAGATTATTGCCGCACCGCCGCGTGATCGGCTCGATCTATTCCTCGCCACGGCCAACCGCATCGGCGCGCCGGTCGGGAATGTCGAAAAGGACTTCTGGGTCTGCTGGACCCTCAACGCGCTTTATCACGAACGGCCGGCAGGAGAACCGCGGCTGCTCTTCAAGGGCGGCACGTCGCTGTCGAAGGGCTACGACCTCATCAAGCGCTTCTCCGAGGATATCGACGTCACCGTGTTCCGCGATGACCTCGAGGAGCCTGCGTCGGTCGAAGAGCTGGAGGCATTGTCGAACAAGAAGCGCCGCGCCAAACTGGACGCGATCCGAGATGCCTGTCGCGCCTATATCACCGGCCCGCTCAATGCGTTCCTCGCCGCCCAGTTGACAGAGGTCACCAAAGGGGCGGGGCGCGTGGAAATCGATGACGCCGATCCCGATCGGCAAACCCTGCTGCTTTGGTATCCCGAAGTGGAGCCGCGCGATGGCGCCTATGTCCGACCGGCGATACGTCTTGAATCCGGCGCAAAATCAGCGCTCGATCCCCATGGGCCTCTTACGATTACTCCCTATGTCGCCGAGGAAGCAGCCGGCGTTGACCTCGCCGTGCCGGACGTCACCACGATCGAGGCGACGCGGACCTTCTGGGATAAGGTGGTGATCGCTCATGGGCTGCGCCGCTGGTATGAGCGGCGTGGTGAACTACGGCAGGAAGGTCAGCGCGTCTCGCGGCATTACTACGATTTGCACTGCCTCATGCAGTCGGAAACCGGGAGAGCGGCGCTCGCCAACCTCGATCTTGGCGCCGATTGCGTGCGTCACGCGCGCATGTTTTTCGATCGGCCGGACTATGATCTTGCCTCGGCAGTGCCGGGGACCTTTGCGATCGAGCCCGCGACCAAGATGGTCGATGCGCTTGCGCGCGACTACGCCAACACGACTGCGATGATCTTCGGCACCCCGCCAAGCTTTGACGGCATCCTAGCCTCGGCCCGGCAGATCGAGCAGAGCATCAACGGCGGGTAATTGTTCGCAGCCGCGTCCGCCTTCTCTCCAATGCGCGAGCCATCTTTCTTGCGGCCCTCAAATCGTCGAGAGTCGGCTGCCACCAAACTGCTCCATCGATCTTCGTCTTGGATCGCGAGGGCCAGGTCTTGATGAGCTCATCGAGGTCGGCGGGACGCCATCGCCCCCAGACATAATTATGGTGGTCTGGAAGGTCGGAGTAGTGGGAACGAAGTATCTCGCCGTCGACGGAGTCACCATCGCATCCGACGAAGACGACGACACCAAAGCTTCGTGTCATTACGGGCCGGCCAAAAGGTGGAAGATCGGCGGGGTCGAGCGGATAGCGCCTGCGGCGGCGTTCTATAGCACGTGCACGTGACGCCAGGTCTTGCGGAGACCCGCGCCTCTGCGCCGCGCGCTGCTTTCGCGCTTCGGGCTCGTTGCGAATGGCGGCAGCCTCGATTTCCGCCCAGCGTCGATGCAGTTGTTCGTAGGAGCGAAAAGGCACTGTCCAAGCGCGCCTGTCGGGATCCCAGGACGCAAACGGCACGTCGCGCATCGTGTTTACCACCGAGCGAGAATATGGTGTTTGCACCTCCAGCCGATCCTGGTGCACGAGCAGGTACTTGGAAACGATAGGATCGAAGGCGTAGGCGTCGCGTCCCCTGCTGTCAGCATGCACGTTCGATCCGGCTAATTCTTGCTCCAGCCAACGATTGAAACGCCGAGCGGCGGTCTTTCCCGGGACAAACCAGGCCTTGAGTTCATCGCTCCAACGGGCCCGGGGAAAACTCTTCCGGAAGCGTTCGACGGTGATCCTGTCATAGGGGAACGAAGCCGATGCGCCCGTTGGGACATCGTCATTGGAACTCGACCCATCCGTTCTCTTCATGATCATGGCGCGCCGCACCTCACCGCATCTCTGCCAGGAGAACGCTTTACGAAGGCGCAAGTGCCCTTGGCGTCGATGTCGGCGAGAAGTCCCCATGTTGCAGGAGCCGAACGGGCCTTACCTTAGTTCGCGAGGGCTTGGTCGATAGCGCGATCGGCGATCCAGCGGCCAATGCAACGAGGTCTGCGCTTTTCTCAGAAGGCCGAGAGGCCGATCAAGCTGGATCTGCGCCAGCTTTCTTGATTCGACACCGGCCGCTCCTCGGCCGTTGAACGAACTGTCCGGTGTCAGGGCGAAACTGCCTGGAGCAGCCATCGCAAACAAGCTCAAAGTTGGCTGGATGATGATCGTTGCTGTCGCAAGATCTTAACAGTGAAGGCCTCCGCGATCTGCGGTGGAACGTCGCCACCCGCATCATCCCTCACAACCCAGCACAAGGAGTGGCTTGGCTGGCGTCAGATTCGATGCCGGAGCGCCTCCACGATCACCGCCATCGCAGGCGAGAGCTGCCGCCTGCTCGGGTAGTAGAGGTGATAGCCCGCAAATGGCTGACTCCAGTCGTCAAGCACCAGCCTGAGGCGTCCGCTGGCGATGTGGGGGCTTACGAGATTTTCCGGGACATAGGCGATCCCGCAACCGCGTATCGCAGCCTCGATCATGGGTATGGACGAATTGAAGGTAAGTTGTCCTTCTACCCGCACGCGAAGGTCGCGCCCATCCCTGGCGAATTCCCAGGCATACAATCCGCCGAAAGTCGCCTGTCGCATGTTTATGCAGTCATGATCGACCAGATCCTGGGGGGTGGTTGGCACCGGATGGTGGGCAAAGTACTCCTCCGAAGCCACGGCCACGAGCCTCCAATCCGGACCGATCCGCACCGCGATCATATCCCTGTCGATGCTCTCGCCCAGCCGCACGCCTGCGTCAAAGCGCTCCTCCACAATGTTCTTCATGCCGTTGTCGCTGTAGAGCTCGACGCGCACGTCGGGATAGTCGCCAAGCACGGGCTGCAGCTTCGGCCAGACAGTCGTCTGGAGCGCATGGTCGGATAGCGTGATGCGGACCGTTCCGGAGGGTTTGTCGCGAAAGGCCACCAGGCTTGCAAGGTCGGCCTCGATTTCATCGAAGCGCGGGCCAAGAGATTGGAAAAGCCGCTCGCCGGCCTCGGTCGGGGCAACGCTCCGCGTCGTGCGCGTCAGCAGGCGGACGCCAAGACGAGATTCCAGCTCCTTGATCGTCGAACTCAGAGTCGACTGCGAGGTTCCGAGCTTGGCCGCCGCCCTGGTAAAGCTGCGTTCCTGGGCGACCGCCACGAACCACAGAAGATCCTTCATGCCATCCCGCTGCATAGGTCACCTCCGACGGCATTTATATCACAAGCAGATAAGTCCATGCGAATTCCTCAGTCTAATAGAATGGGTTCCGCGTCGATATATTCCGGGCATGGCGACGGGGATCGCGGCTGATCCGCTCCCGGTCGCCTTGCAAGGATGCCAATTATGGAAACAACCTACGACACAAGGTCCCTCAAAGACCGCGCCGCATGGAGTGCGGTGCTTTCGATGGCGCTGTGCGTCTTCGTGCTTATCGCGTCGGAATTCATGCCGGTCAGCCTGCTCTCCCCGATCGCAGCCGATCTCAACATCACCGCAGGCCGCGCCGGACAGGCGATTTCGGTTTCGGGTGCTTTTGCCGTCGTGACCAGCCTCTTGGTCGCGGGCCTCACCCGGCGAATTGACCGCCGGCTGGTCGTCACCGGCTTTACGGTTCTCCTGATCGTATCCGGGCTCGCAGTGACCTTTGCGTCGAATTTTGCACTTCTCATGGTTGGCCGCGCGCTGCTCGGTGTCGCGATCGGCGGCTTCTGGTCGATGTCGACCGCGATCGTCATGCGCCTCGTGCCGCAAGGCATGGTTCCAAAGGGCCTCGCCATGCTGAACGCCGGCAATGCGATCGCGGCCACGATCGCCGCGCCGCTAGGCAGCTTTCTTGGCGCCTATATCGGCTGGCGCGGCGCTTTCTTTCTCGTCGTGCCGCTCGGTCTGCTGGCGCTGGTCTGGCAGTGGATCAGCCTTCCAGCGCTGCCCCCGCGCCAAAGGAAACGTCCAGGCAATCCGCTGGCGCTGCTGGGCCGTCTTCCAGTCGCCATCGGCATGGCGTCGATCATGATGCTGTTCATGGGCCAGTTCGCGCTTTTCACCTATCTGCGCCCCTTCCTCGAGAGCGTCACCCGGCTTGATATCGCCGCGCTTTCGGCGATCCTGCTGGCGATGGGGCTGGCGGGGGTCCTCGGTACCTGGTGCGTCGGCCGGCGTTTGCGGACGCGCCTGTTCGGCATTCTCATAGTCATCCCGCTGGTCATGGCCGCGCTAGCAGTTGCGCTCGTCGCCCTCGGCGCCTCGCCAGTTCCCACAGCGCTGCTGCTCGTTGCCTGGGGTTTCTTCGGCACGGCCGCGCCCGTTGGTTGGGGCACGTGGCTCAGCCGCACGTTGCCGGACGACGCGGAGGCTGGCGGCGGGCTGCAGGTCGCCGTCATCCAGCTCGCCATCACCGGGGGCGCCGCCATCGGCGGCACGCTCTTCGATACGGTCGGCTGGTGGGGAGCGTTCACTTTTGGCTCGGTGTTGCTCTGCGGATCGGCGCTCGCCGCCTTCGCCGCATCGCATATGGCCCGGAGATCCTCGCAGTGATCATCGAGCATGCGACGCTCAGCCGCCGGACATTGCTCGGCGCCGCGCTCGCGGTGACGGCCTTGCCGCGCGCAGCCGCCAGCCGAGAGAGCAAGGCCCCAGTCAGCCAGGAGCCCTGCGACATGAAGATAGGGATGACTTTTAACGGCCGCACCATGACCGCCACGCTCTACGACAATCCGTCGGAGCGCGACTTCTTCTCCATGCTGCCGCTGGACCTCAAGATCGAGGACTACGCGCATAACGAGAAGATTGCCTATCTGCCGCGCAAGCTAACGGAGGAGGGAAGCGGTCGTTCGCCAACGAGCAGCCCTATGACCTCTGCTATTTCATGCCCTGGGGCAACCTGGCGATGTTCTACGATGACTACCGCCACCCCGGGCTGATCAGGCTCGGCCGTTTCGACGAGGGCGAGCAGGCCCTGCATGTGCGCGGCGAGTTCTCGCTCCGCATCGAACGCATCTGAGGACACAAGGGAGATCAATGATGGACATTCTTCGCGCGGGCAGCAGGGCTTCCGGCAAGGGACCGGCTGACTGGTTCACCGGCACGGTGCGGATCGATCCGCTCTTCAACCCTTTCGACGCCGCGCGAGTCCAAGGCGCTCAGGTGACCTTCGAGCCCGGCGCGCGCACGGCTTGGCATACTCATCCGCTTGGCCAGACGCTGATCGTCGCCTCCGGCCGAGGCCGCGTGCAGCGCGAGGGAGGCCCGGTCGAGGAGATTAGGCCCGGTGACGTCGTCTGGTTCGCGCCGGGAGAGAAGCACTGGCATGGGGCGTCGCCCAAGACAGCGATGAGCCATATCGCGCTCCAGGAGGTTAAGGACGGTAAGGTCGTCGACTGGATGGAGCATTTGACGGACGCACAATACGGTGCCTGAGAAATCAAACCATCAACTTTGGAGAACTGCCATGATCAAGGACAAGGTCGTAATCATCACCGGAGCTTCATCGGGCATCGGTGAGGCAACCGCGAAGCTGCTCGCGAACAAAGGCGCCAAGGTCGTGCTTGGCGCGCGGCGCGCTGACAAGCTGAAGCGGATCGTCGACGAGATCGCGAACAACGGCGGTCAGGCGGCCTACAAGGAACTGGACGTGACAAAGCAGTCCGACAACGACGCTATCGTCGAGTTGGCCAGGAACGCGTTCGGCCGCGTCGACGTCATGTTCCTGAACGCTGGCCTCATGCCGATCTCGCCACTATCGGCACTGAAGACCGACGACTGGCACCAGATGGTCGACGTGAACGTCAAGGGCGTCCTGAACGGCGTCGCCGCGGTGCTGCCGGAGTTCCTAGCACGCAAATCCGGACACATCATCGCCACCTCTTCAGTCGCCGGGCTCAAGGCCTACCCGAACGGCGCGGTCTACGGAGGCACGAAATGGTTCGTGCGCGACTTCATGGAAGTGCTGCGCATGGAGTCCGCCATGGAAGGCACTAACATCCGCACCGCGACCATCTATCCGGCCGCGATCAACACGGAGCTGCTTGAAACGATCAGCGACGAAGGTACGGCCGCCGCGATGCAGAACACCTATGACAAATACGGAATCTCGCCGGACCGGATCGCTGACGTCGTTGCGTTCGCCATCGATGCACCGGAAGACACCACGATCAACGAGTTCACTGTCGGGCCCGCCAACCAACCCTGGTGATCCGAACTGAAGCCTCCGCCAACTAACGTCATCAGATTGCTTCGACGAATGACACACCTGCCGACATCGTCAACACCATTGCGTTCGGTCGCGGTTACCCTGCTGCCAAGCATGGGGGCGGTGTTGGCCGGGTTTGTTGTCATCGGCGCAGCGTTGCCTGTTCTTCCACTGCACGTCAGCCACAATCTGGGATTCGGTAGTGTCGTTGTCGGCCTAGTTGCAGGAACGCAGTTCGCGGGATCCCTGGTCTCACGCGTGTGGTCGGGTTCCTTTGCGGACGGGAACGGAGGGAAACGAGCCGTTCTCGTGGGCCTGGTTACGGCAGCGGCTGCCGGGCTGCTCTATCTCCTGTCCGTTGCCGTCGCGCATTCGCCCGTTCTCTCCGTCTCGATTCTCGTCGTCGGACGCGCGGTGCTGGGCGGTGCCGAGAGCTTTATCATCACAGGTGGCGTGGCCTGGGGCCTGGCGCTCGTGGATGCCGGGCATTCGGGGAAAGTCATTGCATGGGTCGGCACTGCGATGTTCGCGGCATTGGCCTTCAGCGGACCATTGGGAACCATGTTGTTCACAGCCTACGGCTTTGCGGCGATAGGGCTGCTGACCACACTATTGCCGTTGCTCGTCCTGGGATCACTCATGCGAGCGCCGAACCCTCGGATACAGTTGCGGCAGAGAGAATCCGATTTGAGAGCGGTTTTTGACGCGGTATGGCTGCCAGGACTTGGTGCGGCACTCGCCAGCGTCGGCTACTGCTCAGTCCTTGCCTCAGCTCCCTTCTGTATGCCGACAATCATTGGCGACCGGTCTGGGTTGGATTACGGCGTTTGGAGCTGCGCTGATCGCAGCGCGTATGGTCTGCGGTCATTTGCCTGACAGATACGGCGGTGCAAAGATCGCCCTGCTGTTCGTGCTCGTGCAGTCAGCTGGGCTTCTGCTCATCGGGTTGGCACGAAGCAGTGTGCTTGCTTCCTTCGGAGCCGCGCTGGCGGGTCTAGGCTACTCCCTGGTCTACCCCGGGCTTGGCGTGGAGGCGGTTGGTGGCACATCTCCGGAAAACCGCGGCTTGGCGATGGGCATCTACACGGCCTTTCTGGACGTCGCGATGGCTCTAGGAAGCCCGGCGTTGGGATGGGCTGCCGATCGAGCAGGTTTGAGCGTTGTCTTCTTTATCAGCGCCGGTGTCACCTTTTGTACAACCGCCATTGCATTGCATTTAGCGTACAATGCCCGTGGAGGCCGACAGGCGCATGGCTACCCACGTCCGTTAAACCGGCCAAAGTAGCCATTCAATCGCAAGGTTGAAAATGACCGCGTGCGGCGCGACGGCGACCTCCCGAGCGGTCGCCTGCAACGTCGGCTTTCGGAATAGGCAAAGCTGGCCTCTAGGTCCGGCTTCAGGCGCAAAGCTGACGCCAAAGCCGGCGCTTGGAAATGTCGATTAGACTAGCTAAGGGGAAAATCGAACAGCACGGTATTTCCGCAGCGCATCAAGTAAGTCCAATCTCATCCGAGCTCATGGACCGCTACGCCCGGCACTACAGTCTTGGCGATCTCGCACAGGTGCTGGTGATGTGTCAGGTAGATTACCTGTCCTGCACTTGCCATCTCCCCAAACAACCTGAAAACCTCCTCCGACCGGACATGGTCGAAGGTCTCCATGATGTCGTCGGCGATGAATGGTACTGCGGGTCGAAACTGTGCGAACTCGTAATACCCGGCAAGCCTGAGCGCCAGGTAGAGCTGAAAACGTGCCCCTTTTGACAGCGCGTCGGCGACCTTGGATTGCCCGTCGCGCTGCAACGCGATGAGCACTTCCCCACCCTTCACGGGCTGGGTTGTCAGGCCAGAGTACTGGCCGCGCGTCATGAGAGCGAATGCGTCCGATGCGCGCTCCATCATCCCGGAGCGATGACGTTCACGGTAGACGCGCAAAGCATTGCCAGCCGACATTATTCCCAATTTCAGCTCGATATAGCGGACGGCCTTTTCCTCGATTTCCAGAAGGACGGTGCGCCGTTCGGCATCTATGCGGGCAACAGCACTGTCGCCGCCAATAGCGTCCAGCTTGTCGGTCGCGCGCGTCTGCCGAATGAGCTGGTGCTGTATTGCCTCGTCAGAAGCGCGAAGCCGTTGCTCGGCTTCCGCCTTCTCGATTGCGATACTGTCGAGATCGACACCATCCAATATCGAACGCGCCTGCTCGAACCCTTCCACCGCGAGCTCGGAAAAAACCTGCTCCTCAAGCTCGGCCACGGTTTTGCGCAGGCGATCCCTGTCGCGCAGCAGCTCATCGCGTTGCACGACGTCCGCTAGCGTGACCACGCCAAAGACGCTTAGGACCTCGTTCTTGCGGCGCTCATGTGCCGAAACCTCTGCATCGAGGATCTCACGCTGATCCTGCAGGCGCTGCAGGTCATTGACGAGGCTTGCTTTGGCCTCGCGCATGCGCTCGGCGCGCTCCAGGCGCTGGGCAAGGCGGATCGCCAGCTGTTCCGGTTCGTCGTCGTCCGCCTCGCCCGCATCGGCTGCAACGGCGGTAACCTCGACCAGAAAATTGTCCCTGTCGGCCACCATCTTTTCGATGCGCAGTTGCATGGCCTCCCGGTCCTGAAGGCTCTTGGACAGTTCAGCCAGTTGATCAAGGACGCCGCCCATGCCGGGCACCGAGATGCCTCTCTCTAGCCAAGTCCCCTTGAGCGCTTCGGCAATACCGGCCTGCCATTCATCCTCACGTCGCTCCGCGACTTCGACAGCGCGGCGCCTGGCGGCCAGATCCTCTTGCCTTGTTCCAACCGTCTTGAGCGCCTCGGTGCGCTCTGCGTCCACCTTGAACTGTCTCTCAAGAAACAGCTCTGCCACGGCCATGACCGTCTCTAGGCTGTCACCAACATCCGAACCGACGCCGACGCTCGCCAGCGCGCGGCTCAATTCCAGGCGTATTCGACCTTCCTCATCAACCGCCCGCTCGGCCTTCTTGCGCGAAAGCTCGATCTCCTCCCAGGCCGCGAGCGCATCGATGCGGGCAGCGATACGATCCTCGATCAGTTCGATCAGCTGTTCGGGGGATGTTTCCTGGCACGGCCCGAGCAGCTCTCTGGCGACTGTGCGTATTTCCAAGAGCACAGCCTCCCGATCTGAGCCATTCCGGGCAAGTTGATCACGCGCATGCGCGATAGTGGCCGCGGTTTCTACGAGGTTGCGGTTTGTGCTGCGAATTTCGACCAGTTCCCGAGCGTTGGCCAAACGGCCTGCGCCGACACTGTCGTCTCGGGCCAGTGTTGCCGCGAAATCATCCGCCGTTTCCCCAGTCAGGTCATGGCGATGCCTTGCCCAGGCGTCGTCGCGGGCACGCCGAATGACGTCGGCCGCATCATCGTCGGTGACATCGACAGAGGCACGAAGGGCTTCCAGCCGCGCCGAAAGCAAGTCGTGATTGCCCTGGTGCTCGGCAAGACGATCGGAAAGGACGCCCCTGCCCTTCCCGAGCTCTGCTGCCAGCGCCTTCCATGCGCCAAGCTGCGCAGCATTCGGAATGGCGACCCTGGCCAGTGCCTGAGAGTCGCCCGACCAGGGGTGCAAACGCGCGATCGCGGCCTGCCATCGAATTGCACCTGCATCGGCGGCCTCGCGCGACTCCTTTGTCTCCCTCATGTAGCCGCTGGCCTTGGCCCTAGACAAAGCCGAAACCAGCCTTGCCCTGGCAGGCTCCGGCACGGCCCGTTCTTCGCCGACCCGGTCGCGTGCCGCCTGGAGCGCGTCAGCGGCTGCCGCGGCCTCCTCGCGCGCAACGCGCACGCTGGTAGCAATCCCGGATCGTTGCTCGACCATGGTGCGCACAGCGCTAATGGTTGCAGCAGGCAAGAGCAGTTTGGCAGGAACTGGCTCGGAGGACCTTCCAAGGGCGGCAAGACAGTTCGCCACGGAATTGTCGAGGATTTGCAGCTCCGTCCTGCGACTTGGCAGGTCCAGGCCGGCCGAGACGTGACGCACCTTGCGGTCGGCCAGGCCGCGAACCCGTTCGGAAATCGCAAGGATCACCACGTCCACGTCGACCGAGGCGATTTTCGATGTCACCCGTTCGAGCTCGTCCTGGTTCGCGGATAGCCGCGTTCTCAGGCTGGCGTCGGCCTCGATCATGTCGGCGACACTGCCGGTCCAGGTCCGTGCCGGTGAAGCGATCTCAGGCAAATCGGCCAGTTGGGCTTGCTTACGCCGGATATCGGCAAGAATCGGGATCGCCCGAAGATACTTCGCGATGGTCTCGAGCCGAGCCGACAGCACCGACCGTTCGGCGATGCTGCGGTCGTATTTTTCGGTCGCGTCGAGACGCTCGGCTTCAAGGCTCTCATAATTCGACGCCAAGGTGTCGACCGCGTCCTTACTGGCCTTCAGTTCCGCAAGCCGCTTCTTGAGCAGCGCAAGTTCGGTTCCGTGTGCCTGTTTGCGATAGAGCCTGTCCGCTTCGGCCTCGAGCACGCTCAATGTATCGCTTGCGTGCCCGAGGCCGGCGCTGGCCGTGAACAGCAGCTTGCCCAGGTCGCCGCGCGATTCCAGGATTGATTTTCCACCTGCTTCCAGCGTTTCGTCGTCCAACGAGAACATGGTCTCGTATGCGTCGCGAGACAGGCCAGCCAGATGTGCCGATATCGCCATTTCGCTGACCGGCTGGCCAGTCTCGTCCAACAATGAGTTGGTGCGCTGTTTCGTGCGTGTGAAGGTGTGCTCCGCGCCGCCGAGTTCGAGCACCCCGCCGATGCGCATCGCACTGTACTCGTGCAGGAAATTGTAGCGGCTGCGTTCCTCGATGCCGAACAACAGATCGAGATAGCCAGAAAGCGCGGTCGACTTGCCGGTTTCGTTCAGGCCGAAGACGATATGCAGATCGGGACCGGATTCCGGTTTCGGCCCGAAGTCGATCGTCCTGTCGGTGAACTTGCCGTAGCGGATGAGGTCAAGGCGGCGCAGCCTCATTGTGATCCACCGGCCTTGAGGCGGGCGGTGACCAGATTTGCGCCGTTGGCAAGCACCCGATCGAGGAACAACTCCAGCTCAGCCTCGTCCTTGCCGGCGAAATCGCGCCCGTCAGGCGGAAGATCCGCGACCATCTTCTGGACCAAGGCCCTCGCCTCAGCTCGGAACGCGTCCGAGCCGGCATCGGCGCGCATGGATTGAGCGAGCTCGAAAATCGGGTCGGCGGCTTCCTCGCAGGTCTGGGATGTGGATGGAGACACTTTGAGCTCGAGCTTCTCCACCCAAGTGTCTCCCGTCTGCTCCGCGGCCTGCTCGGCCTCTGCGAGCAGCAGGTCGCGATCACGGATCAAGGCCCAGGACAAAGGTGACGCACCGGTCAGGTCGAGACGAACCACGGCATGACGGGATTTGACAGAGGCGCGAACACGTTCGAGTGCGGAACGGACTCGTCCGACGACATCGGACCATTCCTCCATTTCGGTCAGGTCGACATTCACCCCTTCGAATTGCGCGATGCTGGTCAGCCTCTCCTCTATCTCTACGGTGCGGTCGTCTCGTATCGTCACCAGGGTGACGGATTTCTCCCCGGCCTCATTGATGTCCCTGCCCTGTGGAATTCCCGGCATCACCACCGTGCTCGCCCCGGGATGGACCTGGCGGACATGGATGTGCCCAAGCGCCCAGTAGTCGAAGCCATGGGCATGCAGGTCGGTGGCGTTGCAGGGGGCATAGACGTCGTGGCCGGGCGATCCGGCCAGGCTGGTATGCATAATGCCGACATTGACCGCGCCTTCACGCGGCACTGAATACTTGGGCAGCAGGCTGTCCGGCGCCTTGGGGCTGGCAAAGCTCAAGCCATGAAACATGACGTCGAGCCCGGCGGCTGTCTGCAGCACGGACTGGGGACGGCCACCGAATATCGTGACCGTCTCCGGGAACACCAGCTGCTTCGATATGCGCGATAGCGCGTCATGATTGCCACGGATCTTGAAGACCCTAATGCCGGCCTGGTGCAGCCGTGTCATCTGCGACGCCAGGAAGCGGGCGGTTTTCATCGACGTCTGATCGCCGTCGTAGAGATCGCCGGCAATGACCAGTGCATCGACACGTTCCGCAAGGCAGAGATCGACGATCGAGACAAACGCTTGGCGACTGGCGTCTCCGACGAGTTCGGCAAGGTCGCCGTTTCGTAGGGCCAGCGAGCGCAGCGGCGAGTCGAGATGAATGTCGGCGGTGTGAACGAATCGAAATGGCATGGGGAAGTCTCCGGTCACAACTATAGGAGTGTTCGACCGCGGCTCGACAGGAAAATCTCAAGATAGGGGTGTTGGCGTTCGGGTATAGGTCGCCCTTGAGCAAGGTTCTTGGCTATGTGCCGGGGTGAGGCCATTTCGCGTTGACAGGGAGTTGCAAAACACCGCCCGAATGTCGAACATTCTCGGGATCGCGATTGATCCTTAGAACCCGGGAGCCTGTCTGGGGGCAATCTATCGGAGCGACTGCAGCGCCGGATGCCCAGATGCTACGGGTAATCTCGGCCGCAACGGAACTCGCCTGCGACCTCAAGCGAACAGATTGAATTATTGCACGAATTCAAGTCTGCCTCTGTATGCGACTTTCGAAGCACAAAAGGCGAACATGTAGTGGCGGCCCATGTGTTTTCGACGTCAACAGCAATGGCTCACTTCGGCTATCGGCCGTGAATGACCGAAGTGGGCCGGAAGCAGGTTGGCAGCTTCTGGGCACGCTGAGCAAATTCCGGACGTTCAACTCGATGACATGGGGCCTGGATTGGCCCAAAGCGGACAGAGGTCGGTTACGTCACATGCGGCCGCCGGACGGCGACCTGCACAGAATCAAGTCGGTCATGGATCTGGAACTCGGCCTGGTCGTCCGAGAGACTGCAGAGCGCCTGCAGAACCAGGACCTTGAACATCATCATCGCATCAGGGCGGCCGGCCGGCCGCCCTTGGCGCCATCGGAGTGCTCAGCCCCTTGGGCAAGGTTTCTGGAAACCCTCCCAACGACCAGTTCGGATCGGAAGGCACACCGGCATGGGTAGGGTGGGAGGCGCAAAAAACCCGCACTCCAGAGGGGGACTTTGGAAGCGGACTTTTTAGCGACCAAACACTCAAGGTGTTCGATGTGTCTATCAACACATCAGCAAGGCGTTTGTTCCTTCGAGGGCTGGTCAATCGATAACCTGCACGATCCTGCGGGTAATCCGGATCAACCAGAATCGCGTGATCTGCAACGACGACGTACTTGTATCTCACGTTGGGCACGTCGATCGCATGCAGGTTCGATGGTGTCGGGCAGAGCCGAACCGACATTGAGTTCGACGCCCGGCAGGCTGATCGACGCAAGATGCTGCTTGTGCAGTATTCGCGTAGGTCGGTCTGCTGTTTGGGAGCAACCACGATGACGTCCTCTGCGATGGCCGCACCAATACCGGCGACGAGGACAGACCGGCGGCGGCAGCGATAAGATAATTCTTCACTATGAGCTACTGCGATGGGCTTCGCCTTTGAAGGCTTCGCGGGCGACCGGGTTGGCTGGATCTCGTCGCGAAACCAAATGGCTAGCCGCGCCCCTGGCTGAGGACGCGGGCTGACTAAGTTGGGTGTCGGACCGAGGTCCCGACAGTGATCTTCGCGGTTTAGTACCAGCGCCCACGGCCATAGAAGCCGCCGCCGCCTAGCAGAATGACAATAAGAACAATGACCAGAATTGTCGTGATATCCATATTCGCCTCCTATGAGTGCTCCCGGCCATGTTCGCCGCTTGCCGCCCTTTTGATGATTTGTGTTCTTGTGCCTGCCGTCAGGTGAGCGGCTTAACGCAAGCCAAAAAAGCTGAGTGCCGCTAGTACGATAACTACAGCTCCGACTATCCAAATAATGCTGTTCAAAACGGCACCCTTTATCTTTAGTTGTCTATAAAGAAAAACTATCACTTTTGAAGAAAACGATTGTGCGCCGTTCTTGTTCCGCCGTGATGGATTTATAATTCGGCTGGAAGAGCGCAGGCATTTAAGTACATTGCGGGCCACGCCGTGTCGGGCCCGAAATCCTGCACCACCACACCGCCAGAATGGCTCGATCTACGCAATGTGCAGAATAACCCGCCACCTTGCGGTAGCGGGCTTGCCTGAGACGGCATCGGCTCATGCTTTATCAGTAGGGCGAATTGCACTGCTGACGAGGGCCGTAGTTGGGCTGGAACGTGTTGTCCGAAGCGCGATAGCTCCGGTACCGGTCGTAGCACCACTCCACATGGGCATCGCCTCGGTGGACACGGTTCTGGTTGTTGTTGATGATCGCGCTGCTGATCAGCGCGCCAGTGGCGAATGCCGCCAGGGGAAACCAGTAGTCGCCATGGCGGCGATAGCCGCGATGATAGTCACGATAGCCGCGATGGCCATTCCAAGTGGTGCCATCATTTTGCGAAAAATTTCGATTGCGGTGGACGCCCCGGTGCTTCATCCACGGCTTGTAGTCGACCGCCCGCACATCGGATGAAGCGGATGGCGCTTGGGGCAGGAATATCCCGGCGGCGGCGGCAGGCATGGCGGCGGCGGCGGCGAAAGACACTGACAATGTGGCCGCCAGCAAACCCGATACGATCTTTATCATTTCTTCTCCTTGAAGGGGTGGTTGACGTCCCTTATGACTTTAAAACGATTTAATCGCGTTGTGGTTCCGTCTGCGCTTCAAGGGAATGCGAACTTTATATGCTGTACATTCCGGCAAGCTGTCGCTTGGAATTATTTTTATGCGTGCCCAATACTCTGGGAGAAGCGAAATGACCGTTAATGGTGCGGCGGAGTTAAAACGGCTTTCACGACTTAAGAGTGCGACGACTATTGCTGCCAACACGACCCCGAACGTCACTTCGGGTACAGGACGACAAATTGCACTTGCGATGCGAGATTCTCGTCACTCGGTGCGAGCGCTGAGCCGCCGGCGCGACTGGCATCGGCTGTTCAGCTAAGAGAGGCCGGCTGGAGAAGCGGCAGCGGAGCGAAGCGGCAGCGAGTGGTTCCACGGCTGGCGGAACTGGCCCGAATGTCGTGCAAAGGCTACGCCGCCCGCGGTATGCGTGAGGTGAACGTCGCCCTGGTCACCGACACGCTGGTGCCGCCGGCGTCGCTGATGATCTCCACTTTGGCCTCGAGCTGCTTGACCAGCGCCTCGATAATGGCGGTTCCGAGGCCCCCGCTTGGCGCCTCGACGGCGGCTTTGCCGGCTCCATTGTCCGAGACCGTCAGCTTCCAGTCGCTGCCATCGGTCTCGTAGGTCACCTGGATCAACGCCTTCGCCTTCTCCAAAGGGAAGGCATATTTGATCGCGTTGAGGACAAGCTCGGTGACTATCAGGCCGAGACTCACCGCCTTCTGCGAGTCTATCCTGGCGCCCTGCGCCGTGACGTTGACCTTGATCGGCTGGGCATCCCCGACCATCGACGATGCCAGGCTGCTGCACAGTTTCGGCAAATAGGAGCCGACATCGATCTCGTCGATACCCGCCGAGGTATGGAGATGACGCTGCACTTCAGCCACCGACAGCACCCGCTGATGGGCATCCCTCAGGTGCTGGCGGCTCTCCTCCGAGGAGACCGAGCGCGCCTTCAGCAGCAGGATGCTGGCGATGATCTGCAGGCTGTTGGCAACCCGGTGCTCCATCTCGCGCAGCAGCACATCCTTTTGACGCAGCAGGTCCTCGGTGCGGCCGAAAAGCTCTTCCTTCTCCCGCTCGATGACGCGGCGCGCCGTTATGTCGTTGAAGGCGAGCAGGATGGTGACGGCCGAACTGTGGTCGTAGAGCACCTTGCGCGCGTTGAGCAGCATCGTGCGCTGGCCGATATTGGGGAAATCACACTCGACCTCGAAGCCGTCCATCGCGGTCTTCTCAGGGATGATGGTCTCCAGGAGCAGGCGCAGTGCCGGGATGTCCCATTGGCCGTCGCCGAGCGCATAGAGCAGGGCGCCGTTTGTCTCTTCGGGGTCGACCTTGAAAGTCTGATAGAAGGAGCGGCTGGCCGCCAGCACATGAAACTGCTCATCGAGCACGAGGAAGGGCTCGGCAATCGTGTTGACGATCGCCTGCGCCAGCGTCTGCGCGTCTTCGATATTGGCGATAGGATGGAACAAGGCTTGTGGCCGATCTGGAGGCGCTCTGCCTCCGCTCGGAAACATCGCTATACTATTGCCGGACCTATGTCGCGAAATGAATCGAGCTGACGCATCACCACAAATTGCCCGTCCGGCTTTCCTGTTGGGGCTGGCAAGCGCGTCGTCGGGCTGCCCATGCGCGAAGATGCAACAGTTGCACGCCAGCTAAATATCCTTGATCATGGCAGTGGCAGTGTGGAGGCATCAAGTGGCGGCCAATCGTCGAACCGGCACGCAGCCGTCGGAACCCGGGCTAGCTGGCATACTTTCCGCTGCTAACGTCCACCCGCGCATGGCATTGCCCACCGTCGCTACCATCGTGACGGCGGTGGCTGCGCTATATTTCGGGCGCGAGGTTTTTCTGCCGATCGCCATCGCGCTGCTGCTGACCTTCGCGCTCGCCCCTGTGGTTTCCGTCCTGAAGCGAGCCGGCATTCCCCGCCTTCCCGCCGTCATCGTCAGTGTGCTCGGTGCATTCGCGGCACTTGCCTTGTTCTCCTTTGTTGTCGCCACGCAGGTCAGCGAACTGGCGCAGAATATTTCGCTCTATCAGGCAAACATCCTGACCAAGGTCAGGTCCCTCAAGGAAACCGGCGTCGGCGGAGGGATCGTTGCCAGACTGAGCGGGGTGATCGAGCGCGTCGGCCAGGAGATTGACAGGCAGGAGCCGTCACAGGCCGCCGCGGACAAGCCACGGCGCGAGCCGGTGCCAGTGGAGGTCGTCGCGCGCGAAAAGCCGCTCCAGGTTCTGCAGAATCTGGTCGGCCCGCTGATCAGTCCGCTGGCGTCGGCAGGGTTGATCGTCATCGTCGTCATCTTCATGTTGCTGGAGCGCGAGGACCTGCGCGATCGTTTCATCCGGCTTGTCGGCTATGGCGATCTTCACCGAACCACCGAGGCGCTCCAGGAGGCCGGCAAGCGGGTCGGCCGGTATCTGCTTATGCAGATGGTCGTGAACATCGTCTACGCCATACCGATCACGGTCGGACTGTGGGTTCTGGGCATACCCAATGCACTGCTATGGGGATTGCTGGCGCTGGCACTGCGCTTTGTTCCCTATATCGGCCCGGTCATTGGCGCGCTGCTGCCGTTGTTCCTGGCGCTGGCCGTCGCGCCTGGCTGGTCGCTGGTGCTGTGGACTGCGGGGCTCTTCGTAGCGATGGAGATGATCACAGGCAACGTCATCGAGCCCTGGCTCTACGGCTCGCGGACTGGGCTCTCGCCATTGGCCATCATTGTCGCGGCGATCTTCTGGACCTGGCTCTGGGGGCCATTGGGTCTGGTTTTGTCGACGCCGCTCACGGTCTGCCTCGTCGTACTCGGCAGGCACGTGCCGCAGTTCGAATTCCTCGACGTGCTGTTTGGCAATGAGCCGGTGCTCGAGCCTCATGCCCGGCTCTACCAGCGGCTGCTGGCCAGCGATCCTGAGGAAGCCACCGACCATGCCGAGGAAATTCTGGAGGAAAAATATCTGGTCGAATTCTACGACAAGGTCGCCATTCCGGCGCTTCTGCTCGGCGAGCAGGACCGCATCCGTGGCGTAATGGGCGACCAGCAGCGGCGGCAAGTGGCGGCCAGCGCCCAGATGCTCGTGGCCAATCTCGCCGACAGCGCCCAGGAGGAGGCGGCTGAGGACGATGAGCCGGCCGCGACCGGGGATGCCGGCGCGGATGCGGCAAAAGAGGCGGAGGGAGAGGGTGAGACCGATCCCCAACTGCCCGATGGCACCGACATGTCGGTTCTTTGTGCCGGCGGGCGTGGCGAACTCGACGATGCCGCCGCCGCCATGCTGGCGCAGGTGCTCGAAGTCCAGAGCGCCACTGTGTCGAGGGCGAGCTTCGCCGATATGGAACCGGCGAGCATTCGTCGCCTCGAACTCGACGCTGTCGACACCGTCGTGGTCGGCTTCCTGAACCGGGATTCCGTCAAGCACGCCCGCTTTCTGGTTCGCCGATTGAAGCGCGCCAAGGTCGCTCTGCGGGTGGGCATCATATTCTGGTCGGAGGCCGGCAACGACGACAAGGAGGCGGCCGCCAAGCTGGCCAATGACATCAATGCAGACTTCGTGGCGCATAGCATGGTCGACGCAGTGCGTGGCGCCCTGTCCAGGGGGCCGCCGGTCGCGCTCAAGCTCGCAGCCAAGCGTCGCTTGGGCCGGCGGCCGCCCGTCGCGAAGAAAGCGCCGCTTGCGGTTGCAAGCTGAGGCCGCCAGCGCCCCTTACGTCCAGAAATGGCACACCGTATGGAAGAACAACGGCGCGGCGAAGACCAGGCTATCGGCACGGTCCCTCATGCGGCCACGGCCTTCGATCAGGTGGCCTCAGTCCTTGACGCCCTGATCGTCTTCGAAGCGGCTGGCGTCACCTTCCGCTAGAAGGATTGTCGCCGCGACGGCACCGACCGCCAGCAGGTCATGACGCTCGCCACAGACGAGTTCATCCGCCGGTTCCTGCTCCATGTCTGCCGCGCGAGTTCCATCGCATCCGCCACTATGGCTTGCTCGCAGGCGGCTCTCGCGAGACTGCCTCGCGCTAGCCCGCCACCTGCTCGCGGCTGCGCCTCCGTCACGAACGATCCGCCGGCGGAACCGGACGCCTTCCGCCCGCAGTCCCCGTGCTGCGGCGGGCGTATGATCTAATAGAGGTGTTCGACCGGTGCCGGCAACCGCGCGGACCGCCAAGCCAAACAGCGACAAACCGGGAGAACGACTCATGACCCGGCATGGCCCCGCTTCCTCGTACGACGGCGCCCTGCCGGCGCGGGTCAACGGGAAGGTATGCGCGCCTCCTATGGCGCCGGTCGTCAGGCACGTGAAGCCCGTCGCAATCACCGCAAGAAGCTCTCCGACCTCGCCCAGAAGCCGCATGCTCGACCAGCCATCAGTGCCCCTGCGGGTGTCCGCGATAGACGCCGGCACACCCCGAAACAAAAATCCCCATAGCTCACCGCGCCCGGACCCCGGGTTCCGGCATGAGAGGCTTCGTGCACCCGACGGCACCCGAAACCCTTCAGCATGCCAGTCGTTAAGCAGCTGACCGTCCCCGTGCCGCCGGATCATCCCTTCCACATCATCGATCGGAGAACAGCCTGCACATGCTCGGCGAGATCGAGTTCGCCGCGCGCCTCGATCTCTAAAATATATTGGGCCTTGGCCAGGCGATCCCCTTCCCGAACCGCAGCATAGCTGCAGATGGCGAGCAGCGCCCTCTCCTCCTCCCGGCTGGCTCTAGCGGGGTCGCTTTTGCCACCGGCTATTCCGTGCAAGGCTTCGCCGAAGGACAAGTATGCTGCCTTGTGAACTTCAATCAGCATTCGCATATTGTCGGACGGTTCTGGGTCTTGGCCCGGCGGCTCCATGCCGACTGCAGTTGCCGCAACCGTCGAGGTGACGACTGCACTGCTGGATTGGAAGAGCCAAGCGCGACGGTTGATCCTGGACGTGGCGAACTCTCCATTGCTTGGGGGCACTCGAAACGGTGACGTAACATCATCAGACCGTAACACGCCGGTTTGCGCATTTGTGTCAGGATGAAAGGTCCCCTGTCAGCCGACAGCGACTGCGGCTGAGGATGCGCAGCGCCCGCCATCTCGGACAGATGCCGCGCCCTACAAGCCGGGAAGAAGCTTGGATCGGGCCAGGCTAGTCGCGGCAGAGGCGCTTCCATTGAGGCCGTGAAACCTATGCTTCCAAGCGCGGCGGGGAGTCCCAGCGACAAGCCTGCGTTCGGCCGCCACCCTACGGCCGGCGCTGGCTATGTCGGCTGTTGCCGAGCCGCAACGACGGCCACTTAGGCAGCCGTGCCGACCAGCGATGGCGAGTCACCGCAAGCCAGCGCGACGAGATTCTGACGTTGAAGATCCCTCGGCTCGGGCGACAAGATCGATGGCGAAATTCGCACGTTGTAATCGGGACGAAGGACCGATGGGACTACGCGGTCATTGCCTCAGGCGGATTTTTCATCGCTGGAAAAGACAGCATCGTCGTCCCGCTTCGGTATCTGCAAGTCGATGAGGAGCGAAACAGCTTTTACCTGCGCATCTCTAGTGCCGATGTGAACGCCGTTCCGTTGATGCCCGACCAGGAATATCTGTGGCTCGCCGATGAAGCATGGCGGGCGAAGAACGAAAGGATCTTCCAGAAGTTGATCCCTGACTCGGTTCGATAAGTAGCGGTCGCAATTTGATGATCATGCTGTCGATTGTCCTATTGCTTTGGGTCCCACGGCGGTCGCGTCGAACGACAGACGCGCTTTGGCTTTCGTTGGGATAGAGGATCGGCTATGGAACCAGTTGCTGGTTGCAGACATGGAATCGCGCAGCCAAAACGAGGGCCCGGAGGATCACCATGCATCTGACGAACGAGAGCATCATAGTCATATTGGTGGTCGGCCTTATTGCCGGATGGTTGGCCGGAAAGATCGTGCGGGGCTCTGGCTTTGGTCTAATCGGGGACATCGCAATCGGAATCATCGGCGCGTTCATCGGGGAATGGCTGCTGCCCCGCCTAGGCGTCCATCTCGGGAGCGGAACGATAAGCTTGATCGTTAATGCCACCCTCGGGGCGATTGTTCTTCTCCTAATCATCCGGTTGGTTTCTGGCGGCGGTCGTCTCGGGGGCGGATGGAGGGGCCGATCCGGTCGGTGGCGCTAGCCCGGGGTTCGAGGCCATATCGTCTCAAAGGACGGCCGCAATCTGATTGCACGGCTTCAGATGAAGCTGCATTTAGCGGCGGGTCAATGCGACGCTCAACGTTCCACGGATCCAACGAATGGGCGGCCGACACAAGCGCGCTGCGATGTCCATGCTTGATTACCTCCGGACGCCCAAGCTCCGCGCGCACTACGCAGCCAGCGGGTAAATTCCGGGAACGTTCAAATCCCGCTTCAACCACCAGCGCCGGCCACCATTTTGATTAGAGCCGGCGCCTTGGCTGGTAACGGTCTCGCGATTCGGCGAGCTTTACCGAATCGCGAGATTGTCCTGGTTAGTTGGCGCTGGCGATGGGCGCCACAAGCGGCGTGATGCGGCGAATAGCGACGCGGCGGTTCTGTCTTTCGGGCCCTGTCGTGTTCACCTTAAGATAGCGCTCGCCGTAGCCTTGGGTCGTCAGGTTCTCTGGCGCGATGCCAAAGGCGTTGGTGAGGGCCTCGGCAACTGCCTCGGCTCGCTGGTCGGACAACGCCAGGTTCGCATTGTCGCTACCGACAGCATCGGTGTGGCCTTCGATCAAGAAGGTTTCCGCCGGGTTCTTCTTCAGCAGGCGCTCCATTGCGTCCGCAACCCCTTGCAGCTTTTTGACTTCGCTGTCCGAGATCGCGGCCGAACCGGACTCGAAATTCAACGTGTCGAGATCAACGCGCCGGGCGATATCGCGCACACGCGCCGAGCGCTTGACCTCGTCGACCGAGTAGAGGCGCTGGACTTTTTCCACCGGCGGTTGCTCGAGGAAGGTGTAGTAGTCGTCGGAATCCTCTACCAAATCCGACTCCAGGATGTATTGCTTGCGCGGGATGGTGAGCCGCATCGGTGGCAAGTCATCTCCAGGGTCGCGCCAATCCTGCACGTCCTGGTAATACCTCTCGTCGACGTAGCTCAACACATACTCGCGGCCGTCGGGGGTGATGCGGGAGCGCTGGATGACGTCTCCATTGCGGTTGCGGATGGTGACGATTTGGTTGCCATTGTCGCGAACGATCGTCTCGCGTGTGCGGCCGCCCGGCAGATCCTCATAATACACGTCCTTGGCACCACGGTTCATGCGCGGTGCTTCGTTGCTCTCGACTATCGTCTGGTTGTTGAACTGGATGATGACCCGGCCGCCAATTTCCGTGAGGACATCGGCGCCTTTCGGACGTTCCGGCGCTTGGGTATCAGGCGCCTTTTCACGGCGGGTACCCTTTTCGTTCGTCACCGGAACGATCTTCTCCGGCTTGATCTCCTGCTGCGCTGACTTGTCGTCTGCAGGGGGTGGTCCGGCCTCTGCGGGGGCAGCGGTGGGCGCCGGGGCCTGACCCCCATCGCTCTGCTGAGCAGGCGGTTTGCCGTCCTTGCCCGGACGTTTTGCATCCTTTTCGC
>NZ_RZRO01000083.1:0-28341 GCF_003997975.1 Mesorhizobium sp. M7A.F.Ca.US.005.03.1.1 | reverse complement strand
GTGCAGCGGCTCGGAGGCGTCGAGGAAATCGGTCAGCGGGCTGCGCCGCTTCGGCGCGGCGCGGTCGTCATTCGCCGTCGGCGGCGTTTTCTGATCGGGAGATTTGGCCATGTCCCGAATATGGGATTTCCTGGCCAAAATGGAAAGAGCGCGGTGGGGAGAGGCGTGCCGGACAGCGCTGCTCCTGACAGCAGGCTGTCAGGAGCAGCGGGAGGGCGCCCGAAAGCCTCTTGTCGTTACACGCCCCTGGCGGCTGATGCGACCTGCGTCGCCGACCCGTTCAGGCGCGGCACCACGACGAGGCGTTTGATTTTGCCCTTCTTGAAAGCGGCGAGGAAGCGCGCATAGTCCTTGAAGGCGACGCAGCCGCTCGACTGGGCGTAGCGGCCCCGGAGCAGGTAGGTATGGGCCAGCAGGCCGTTGCGATTGTATTTGTTGCGGCCATCGACCGGTGTCAGGCGCAAGGCCTCCACTCCGTGGAAGCGCGACTCGCGCATCGACAGATTGTAGGTGTTGGGCGGCGTGGGTCCGCGATTCTTCTGGTCGGCATAACGCGGCTGGTCCGCCATGGCGCCGATGCCTGAATGCGCCTCCAGCCTCGAGCCGTCAGGCATGTAGACGGTCGCGCTGCTGATGTCGTACACGGCGACGCCATTGCCGGCTCCGCTCCTGGCGGCTGGCGAGTTGAAGAGGTTCCTGAACGCCTTGCCAAGGCCGCCCGAGGGCGTGTCGGGCTTGGCATAGGCCAGCACATCGCCGCCATCGGCCGGCCGGCCTTGCCGCGTCGGTTTTGCCGGCTGGGCCTGCTGGACCGTCTCGCGTGCCGGCTTCGGCTGCTGAACGGATTTCGGCTGCTGGACGGACTTAGGCTCCTGCTGGACCACTTTGGGCTGCGGCGCGTCGAATTGCGGACGCCGGGTCGGCAACGGCACGTCGTCGGTCAGAGCGTCCGGCAGGGAGGCGGCATCGCCGGGTTGATCCTGCTGGGTTTCGACGGGTGAAACCACGACATCGGCTGACGATTCCTCGATCGGCAGCGGTGAGGCGAACGCCTCGTCATCGGCCGGCAGGGACTGCACCAGAGCAAGCGCCAACTGCGAATTGTCCGGCGTACCGGATTGGGCAAAGCCCATCGGAGGCGGTGCGGTCTGAACGACCACCGAGTCGGTATCCAGCCGGGCGAAACGTTCGGCCGCCGGAACTGGCATGTTATCGGACAGGCTGGCTGTGAGCTGGACGGAGGGCACCAACGACGCCTCGGCAATTCGCGGTGCGACTGTGGAGATCACCGGGCGGGTGTTGGCACTGGCGGCAGGCTTTCCGGCATCGGCAAAGGCAGCGGCCAGCTTCATCGGCGAAAGCGACGCTTCCATGCGTTCGAAGCGCTCCTGCGCCTTCGACTTCACGGCGGCGGGCATCGGCTTTGCCTGCGCTACAAGGCGTTCGGATTTTTCCGCCCGCGCGCTTACCCTGGCCAGCTTGAAACAGCTGGCGCCGCACTGCACCGAATGATCATGCAGGGCCTGAGTGCCGCCATTGGCGTTGGCCAGCACGAAGGGTGCTTTCAAAAAGTGCTGTTTCAGCGGATCGGCAAGTGCGAGCGATCCCGGTGTCGACAGTGTCTGGGGCAGGCCAACCGAAGTTGCCGACAGAGAGGCGCCGACGGAACTGAGGCCAGCCATGGTGCCGATCAACCAAAGACCGATGGCGGTGCTGACGCAAGGCAGCGCGACCCAGCGGGCCACCCGGCCAGCGTTGAAGGAAGGGGAACGTGGAGCATCGACGAACTCGCCGCCCTCACGCTGTCCCCGGTTTTTTTTGTGTGTACTCAACAACGCCATGCAACCAATCTCGCTTCAATCGGTTTCCCCGTACGTGGCCTTGAGAGCCGCGACGACCATTCTGTGAGTGATCCCAGGTGGTCCCCGACGCGTTTGCCGCGTCTGTAGTTGGTTGCCGATTGCTTCAAAATATGGACAAAGTTGGTTAATCAATTCCTCTCAAAACCAACGACGAGATGTGGATTTTGGCCAAATCAGCCTTCGTCCACGGCCAGGAAAGTGGTGTTGTCGCCCTTCCGACCTGGTTTTGCTGCCTGTTTTTGGCGGCCGAGTCAAGCAAAACAGCCACTGCTAATTTTTACGCAGCGCCTCCGCGCGGTGTATGCAGCGAACCGACTGCCGGCAGACCTGCCTACAAAAGGCGCGCGTGTTTCCGGTAAAACCGTTGCCTGCCATGCTAGATTTCTCGCGGGAAGGCGGCCTCAAACGGCCCACCCTCAGTTGAACCAAAGCGCAAACGTCAAAAACCCGCCGCCGCCGAACTGGCGCTGGATCTGGTCGAAATCGTCGCTGGTCGCGAGCTCGCCGCTTTCGAGGTAGGGCGCGATGGCCGGGCCGGTGATCGACAGCACGAGATCGAAGTTTTTTGGCTCGTCGAAGAAGCGCTTCATGTTGATGCCAAGCCCAGTACTGGCGGTGACGCGGAAATGCGGCAGCAGCTTGCGGCCTTCCAGGAGATCCTCGGCCATGGTCAAGGCGGCGAGCCAGGCCTGGACCTGCTCCTCGCCGACTTCGAGGCCGGTGAGCGGGTTCTCGCCCTTCTGCTGCGGTCCAGGCAGCCATTCGCGGTCATTGTCGGTCTCGGCGCGGATCGCCTTCCAGTCCTCGCGCGACAGCCGGATCATTTCCAGCAGGTGGCGGCGCGCTGCTTGCCGGCGCTCCGGTTCGATCACCGGCCAGTTGACGAGATGCACCATCGAGATGAAATCGGCGATGCGCCATTCCGAGGAGAAGATGCTCGAGCCCATATCGCCGGCCGGCGGCACCAGAATATCCTGCAGCGGCAATTTGGCGCGCGGGAACAGCATGTGAAACGAGCCGTCGAAGGTGCTCCTGAAATCATGCGCAAGCCAGAAATCGGCCTGCGCCATCAGGAACTCGGCATAGCCCTGCAGCCAGTAGCCGTCGGCGCGGTCGAAGCGGAAGGTGAGCGTGGGGGCGGCGGCGTCCGACGAGATACCGCCGCGCGAGAGTGAGGCGATGATCGCCGCCATGCTCTCGTCCGGCGCGATGGTGCCGTCCTCGTTGAGGTCGATGCCGGCATGGGTGAGATCGATGACCATGCCGATATCGGCATCGGGCGGCACCGAGGCAAACGTGGCTGCGGATTTCTCCAGCCGGTCACGGAAGCCGACCAGGATGGCGCGGAACTGCTCGTAAGTGAGCGGCTCGGGATTGGGATTGTCGGGCACCGGCAACCGCATCAGCGGCAGCATGAAGGATTGCGGGCTTTCGAAACCATGACGGTGCAGGCCGGTGGCCAGGATCTCCAGTGCGGTAAAGAACTCGCCCGCCCCGGCCGCATAGGCGGATGCCGGGTCTTTTGGCGCGGCAGCCTCCAGCGTCGAGAGAGCGGTGTCGCGCGCGGCCACGGTCTTCGCCTCAAACAATGTGGTTGCCGCTTCTGGCATTGCCGCCGACGCGGAAGACAGCGGCAGGAGCAGAATGAAAGCGGATGTCAGCAGGCCTGCCAGTCGTGTCATCTTTTCCCCCCAATGTTTTGTCGCGCAGTGCAAACATACACCATTTGCAGCGCCGCGCTTCAACCCGCCCGGCGGACGGTCTACACAGGGCAAACAATTGGGCATCGCGTGTCGAATTATCCGTTTTCCTACAAGCTGTCCTGGCTGCCGCGTTTCCTGAAGCCGTCACTGGCCGGCGACGCTCAAGACTTTGCGCCGATGGCCGGGACGCTGATGGATCCACCGCCGAAGCAAGCGGTGCGGCTTGCCTTTGTCGGCGACATCTCGGCGGTGGCCAACCGCAGCGCGCCGGATTGCGATCCGGCGATCAAGGCGCTGCTCGGCGCTGCCGATCTGGTGATCGGCAATTGCGAAAGCCCTGTTGTGGACAGGCCAAGCGCGGTGCTGGGCACAAGGCTCGGCACGCATCATGCGATGAGCGAGCCGTTCCTGGCCGAGGCGCTGACGGCGGTTGGTGTTGCGCGCGAAAAACTCGTGCTGTCGCTGGCCAACAACCATGTGCTGGATCAGGGCATCGCCGGTTTCGACGAGACAATCGCGGCGTTGCTGCGGCTCGGCATCCGCACGATCGGCCTGGCCGACGGTCCGGTTGTACCGATTCAGGTTGGATCGCTTGATATCGGCTTCGCCGCCTTCACGCTGTGGCGGAACGCCGATGAAAAACTGTTTGCCGGGCGCGTTTCGATGGACAGCGATCCGGCGAGCTGGCCACCCGCTGGCTTGGACCTTCTCTGCGCCGTGCCGCATTGGGACTGGGAGTTCCGACATTTTCCGCGCGACGGGACGCGAGCGCTGGCCAGGCGGCTGGCCGGGCAGGGCGCCGGGCTGATCGCGGGCCATCATGCCCATGTCGTGCAGCCGGTGGAAAAGATTGACGGGACGATCGTCGCCTATGGGCTCGGCGATTTCCTCGGTACCGCCTTTGCCCGGCAGCCATGGCCGGGCCGCATCGGCTCTATCCTCGTTGTCGATGTCAGTGCCGATGCCGGTACGCGCGGCAGGATCGCGTCTTACCGGATGCATCCCTTCATGCGCCTGCGCGCTGGCGACCACGAGCGGCTGGTGTTGATGGAGGCTTTGGAGGGCCGAATGCGTGACAGGGTCGCGGAGCGACTGAAAGCGGTCTTCCCTTCTCCACCAACCGATGAAGGCGTTCCCGCTTAACCATCTGGCGGCCCTTGCAAAACCAACTATCATGCTCCCGCAGAGGCAGGATTGCGGGGGTAGCGGTGGAATCAGCGGATTTCATGCCGAGCGAAACGGTCATCGCCGGCATCCGAAAAGACATCGAGGCCTATGAAGCGGCGAGGGCTTCGGCGGTCCGGCAGGTGCGCTGGCGGGTGCCGGTGTTCGTGGGGCTGGTGCTGGTGGCCGTGGTGCTGGTCGCCTGGCTGTTCAACAAGGTCGCCGACCCCAACGAGCAATGGGTCTCGACGCCGCATGTATTTCTCTATGTGATCGGCTTCGCGGCTTCGATCCTGCTCTATTTCCAGGCCAGGAAACCGGCGACGCGGCTGCAGCAATCGTTCCGCGAGACGCTGCTGCCGATCATATTCGGCTTCATCGCCGACATGCGCTACCAGCATGGCGTGACGCCGAATTCCTTCGACCGGTTGCCGCGCACGGCGGTTGGTCCGTTCAACCGGCAGGCGTTCGACGACATCGTGGCGGGCCGCTATGAGGGGTTTCCGTTCGAACTGTACGAGGCGCATCTGCGGGAAGGGTCGGGCAAGGGCTCCTCGACCGCCTTCCAGGGCGTCATCGTCGCTTTCGAGACCATCGCGCCGTTTCCCGGCATATTGGTGGCGACGCGGCGGACCAACGCGGTGATCAGCTTCTTTCGCGGCATATTTGCCAGCAAGCTGCAAGAGCTGTCCAGCGGCGATGCTTTGCTCGATGCCGCCTACGAGTTCCGCACCGACAATCTCGGGGCGGCACAGCCATTGGTGAGCGGCCGGCTGGCGCAGGCGCTGAAATGGCTTGGCGAAACCTGGCCGGACGACCCAGCCCGCGTCGCGCTCAACGGCAGCGATGGTTTCCTACTGTTGCCGCAGACGAAGAACTTCTTCGAGCTGCCGGATATTTCGGTGCCGCTCGACTACAGCAGGCATGTCGCGCCGATGATATCGGACATGGGCGCGATGCTGGCGACGGCGGCACTTGTGCGCAAGATCGGCGCGAAGGACGAAGCGGGTTGATCGGGCTGCGCTTTCAGCACTCGAAGCCGTATTTGTCACGCATGTAGTCCGCCTCTTCTTTCGACATTTTGTTGAACATGACGCACACGGTGAAGCTGCCGACCTGACGTCCGCCGCGTGTGTATCCCCAGTCGGAAATATCGTCCCTGGTGAATTCTATGTTCTGGCCGAGGACGACGTTGTGCACTTCCTCCGGCTGGTTTGCCAATATGCCGACAAATCCGGTTTCGGTGCGGCGGAACGGTATGACCCAGAAGTGTTCGGTGACGTTGCCGTCCCGTACCTTGACCTTCAATTTGAACCTCTCTGTGTCGGCGGGAGGCGCCTCGGACAGTGCCAGGAAGTCGTCCAGGCTGGCGAGCGCCTGCGCGGTCGCCGCTGCCATCTCTGGGTCGCCGGGAGTGAAGATAATTGTTTTGTCGTCGCCCGGATCCGTGGCTTGTGCGCCGGCCAATCCTGGAGCAAACGCCAGCATCAGGGACATCGCAGTCCGGACTGCAAGCTTCATGGAAGGCCCCCCTTCATGTCAACGGTCGACACCATCCCGCATTCGACGTCGGTTTGCAACCGTAGCGCGAGTTTGATCAGCGTTGGCGTGGCGGTTTTTGAACTGATCCGCGAGACAAAATGTGTATCGACGATCGGTCAGCGCTCTGTTTCGTGATGCCGCCCGAGATGGATTGCGGCGGCTGCGTGGTGATCGAAAGCCGCCCGTCACAATCGGCCAAGTGACTCTTTTCGCGGACAGAAGTGCGTTCATTGGGGGAGCCGAAGCGGCCTGAAATGATCTAGGTCGCAGATAATGTGTCGGAATTAAGCCTATGATATTGTTTGCGAAAATTCACCCAATGTGATTTGCGGAGGGTGCGCTTTCCGTCCAGTTTCAGGCCGTCCGGTGCTGTCGTTTCCCAAGGCGGCGGTCCGGAAAAGTGAAACAGCACGGAGTGCTTACCAATGAAGAAGACCCTCGCAACCACCGCTGCTCTGCTCGCCTTCCTCGGCACCGCTTATGCCGCGACCGTTCAGGGCACCATTCAGGCCGTCGATCCGACGACCAAGTCGATCACCCTCGACGACGGCAAGATCTACCAGCTGTCGCCCGAAGCGACGATCGGGAAACTGAAGGTCGGCGCCAAGGTGGCGGTGACCGTCGATGACAAGACCGGCATCGTGACGTCGATCAAGAAGGCCTCGTAAGGCGTCAGCGTCGTTCGTCGGCAAGCCTGCTGACGCAATTTCAGGCCCTGTTCCATTCTGGCCGGTCCTCAGGGGACCGGCCATTTCGTGCCCTCCACCCTCGACGCCAGGCAAAACGCCGTCCCGGCGGCGCCGCTATGGTTTTTGCCAAAGAGCCGCGCTATCCCTTGGCCAGCGGGGGATAGTCATGGCCGACGAGCAAAAAGGGTTTCGCCTGTCGCGGCGATTGCTGCTGGGTGCGGCCGTCGTCGGCGGCGCGGTGCTGTGGGGCGGCAACACGGTGGCGCGGCTGGCACGCGGACCTTCGGGGCCGAAGAACGCAGGACGGATAGCCGATATAGACGGCTTCGCGCTGCCTCTGAAGCCGCTGGACAATGCGCCGGCCTTCGATGCGTCACTGCCCTGGTCGGCAAAGGGTGGTGACATCAACGATGCCAGCGGCCTGTCGATGACGCCGGTCTACGGCGTGGTCGAGGTCAGCGGGGACGAGCACATCGCCAAGGCCCTGGCCTTCGCGCGTGCCAATGGGCTGAAAATATCGCTGGCCGCCATCCGCCATTCCATGGGCGGGCATGCCTTCGACGACAACGCGCTGGTGCTCGACCTCAGAAAGTTCAACAGGGTCACCGTCGATGCGGCGGCCAAGACCATGACCTTGCAGCCGGGCGCGCGCTGGCACGACATCCAGAACCTTCTGCATCCGCACTTCGCGGTGAAGGCGATGCAGTCGACCGACATCTTCTCGGTCGGCGGTTCGCTGTCGGTCAATGCGCATGGCATGGACCACCAGGCGGGTTCGGTGGCGGGCTCGATCCGCTCGATGCGGGTGATGCTGGCCGACGGTTCGGTGACGACCTGCTCGCCCATCGAGAACACCGACCTGTTCCGCCACGTCGTCGGCGGTTACGGCCTGTTCGGCGTGGTGCTGGAGGCGACGCTCGATATCGTCGACAACGCCGTCTACCGCACCTCGCGCGAAATCATCAAATCGGACGATTTTCCGGAATTCTTCGCCAAGGTGCTGGAGCCGAACAAGGATATCGGCCTGTTCTACGGCCATCTGTCGACGGCGCCCGGCAATTTCCTCGAGGACATGATCGTCTACCGTTACGACAAGGTGGCCGAGCGGCCGCCGGCCGATCAGCCCGAGATCGGCGAACCGGGATCGGTCGGGTTGAAGCGGGTGATCATCAACCTGGCGAAATGGGGCAGCCTGTTCCAGGAATTGAAGTGGTTCACCGAAAAGACACTGGAGCCGAAATTCGAAAGCTGCACGGTGGCGCGCACCTCGGCCATGGCCGAGGGCGAGGCCTGTCTCGTCACCCGCAACAACCCGATGCACGATTCGGTGCCCTATCTGTTCAACGATCAGATGGAAGAGACCGACATCCTGCACGAATATTTTATTCCGCGTGCCGCCTATGTCGAATTCATCGCGGAAGCGCGCGAGATCCTGCGCAACCAGACGCTGCCGGTGCTCAATGCTTCGGTGCGCATCGTCCACAGGGAGGATGTGGCGCTGACCTACGCGCCGGAGCCGGCCTATTCGCTGGTGCTCTACGTCAACCAGCCGACCGATGCCGACGGCAATGCCAGGATGCGGGCGCTGACGCGGGCGCTGATCGACGTGACGATCAAGCATGGCGGGCGCTTCTTCCTGCCTTACCAGCTGCATTATACGGCCAGGGAATTGCTGGCCTCCTATCCCGAACTGCCGGCCTTCCTGGCGGCGAAGCGGCAGTATGACCCAACGGAACTGTTTTCCTCGACCTTCTACCGTGCCATCAAGGCGCTGAGCGGGGTGTCGTAAGAAGCAGGAGAACAGCCATGCGGATGGTATCGGCGGCGGCACTCACCCTCATCGCGCTGTGCGCCGGACCGGCCGGAGGCGAGGATCTCAAGGCCTTCAAGCTGACCATCGACGGCGTGACGGTCGATATCGATCCCGGCGAGAGCGCCGATGTGACGCTGCCCGGCGGCAAGCAGAGCAAGGTGACGCTCGCGCGCAACGACTTCGCTACCTTTTCCGGCAGCGATTTTTCCTTCGTCCACCCCAGCGGCATTTCGGTGACCAAGACCGATCTCGGCGATGACATCACGCAGTATCTGATGGCCTCGGCGCTGGGCACGATTGTCGTCGTGCAGGAGTATGGCGCCATGAATCCGGTGTCGCTCAACCAATTGATGCTGCAGGAGATGACCAGGGAATCGGTGCAGGCCGGCGCCAAGCTGACGCAGGGGCCGACCACGCGCAAACTCGCCGACGGCAAGGAATTGACCGGGATCCGGGCCGAGGTGAAGACACGCACCGACACCGCCGATTTCGAGATCGTCGGCTTCGGCCTGGCCGATCGGGGGCTGCTGTTCATCACCCGCATTGCCGGCGAGGATGCAGCGACCGAAAAGCCGCTTGTCGACAAGTTCTGGCAGAGCCTGAAAGTCAGGTTCAGGCCGGACTAGGATCGTGTCTCAGTTTGGATTTCGGCTGGGGTTTTGCGTAACGGCGGCTCAAGTTATTCTGAAGACCCTGGGTTGGAGATCCTGCAGCATGGCGAAGCTCATTTTCAGAATGAACCAGTCACTCGACGGCTATGTCGACCACCAGAAAATGCCGTCGGGCCCGACGATCTTTCGTCACTGGATAGAGCAAGTGCGCAATCTGAGCGGCAGTGTGTACGGTCGCGGCATGTACGAGGTCATGCGCTATTGGGACGAAGACCATGCTGAGTGGAGCGCGGAGGCGCATGAATTTGCGACGGCGTGGCGGAGCCAACCGAAGTGGGTTGTGTCGCGCTCTCTGAAGTCGGCCGGCCCTAACGCAACACTTGTCGCGGATGACGTCGAGGCGGTGATACGCGGGCTTAAGGCTGAGCTCGTCGGGGAGATTTCAGTTTCTGGACCAGGCCTGGCGCGAAGCCTGACCGACCTTGGTCTTGTCGATGCGTACCAACTCTACCTCCATCCGTTCGTGCTTGGTCATGGCAAGCCATTCTTCGCCGGCCCCCGGCCGCCGCTTCGCTTTGTGGCCAGCGATTTGATTGGCGACGACGTGATCAGGTTGACCTATGTGCCTGCCTGATCACGCGGTCGTCGAACCGAGACGCCAGCGGGCCTACAGCCCCTTCGGCATCAGGCCAGCCAGCCAGTTCACAGAGCGCTTCGCGGCGTCGGCGGTTGCCAAGGCGGCGCGGCCGAGATCGGTCTTGACCACGGCGTAGCCGCTCTTGGTGCGATAGAGCACACCGGTTCCGCCATCGACCACCTGTTCATAGGCAACGGGCCGGGCGGCGTCGGCTTCCATGGCGGTCGTCGGCGAACCGACCGAGATGCTCGGCCGGTGGCTGAGTTCCGGCGGCAGCGGGCTTTCGGTTCTGACGACGCGGCTGGCGGGCTTCAGTTCCGGGCGGGATGCGGTCGCGGCCAGTTGCGAGGAGGACGACGAACCCTTCGTGCGGCAAATGCCGGAGACGAGCGGATAGTTGAAATTGCGCTCGTGCAGCATCTGGCTCTTCATCGCGGCTTCGCACTCGGCGACGGTCGACCATTTGGCCGGCGTCTCGCCGATATATTCGCAAAGCTTGGCGTCGCAGTCGCAGCCGACAATGGTCATGGCGACAAGGGCGGTCTTGATCACGGTCTTGTCCCTTCGAGATGCCCCCCGGCAGCCCTTCCATTTCTTCCCATTCCTTCGCGCGCGAACAAGGCGGGATTTGGCCGCGATTGTGGAATGGGCGTGGCGGAGGCCAGGAAATGCCTAATCTTGGCCGGGCGTGACCGAAAGGCCTCAGTAATCGTAGACGTGTTCGAGCCTGGCGCCGGACTTGATCAGCGCCGGCAGCACGAGATGCAGCTTACGCACGGCGACGACCATGCCGGTGCGGCGCGTGGATTGATCGGCCGGCAGCGGATAGCTGAACAGGATGCGCATGCCTTCGGGAACGGCGATCGTATCGGTGGAGAGCACCGTGACCATGATCTCGTCATTGCCGCCGAACTCGACGAAGGACACGCCCTTGTCGATCAGCCGCGGGATCATTTCGGTGAAGACCTGATAGCGCCTGGTGACGAAGATCGTGCCGTCAGCGCCCATGTCGCGTTCGAGCAAGGTGTCGGGCTCGTTGCGCGTGGCTTCGCCGACGGGTCCCTTGGCCCAGACATGGATGTCGAGCAAGGCGGGGTCCATTGTGGCGGCGAGGGCCTTTTTGATCAGGTCGGCATAGCCCTGCTTGATGGTGTCGGCGAGGCCGAACGCCAGCTTGCGTTCGCTGGTGCGGATCGAGCTGTCGCCCGGCGCCGACTGCACGGCAAACAGGCCGGCGCGCTTGTCGGCATAGGGGAACTGATACCACGGCACCTGGTCGAGAAACGCGGCATAGTCCGCCGCCACCTTGGCCTGATAAATGTCGGCGGCGGTGCGCTTGGCCGTCGTCGCCTCGGTGATGCGGCCGACCGTGTTCTCATAGGCCCACTGCAGGATATGCTCGATCGAGTGGCTGGTGCCGATGATGACCAGCATCTGGTGGTTGGCGTAGTTGAACTTGTAGGGAGCGCTGGCGCGGATGACCATGGCGTAGTCCTGCCAGAAGCGGCCGATATAGGACCAGTAGGGGAAGCCGCTCGGTTGCTCCTTGTCGACGAAGCCGGCATATTCGCGCGCGGCGTAGACGATCGCCCATTCCGGATAGGTCAGGAAGGTCGATTCCTCCGGCCGCTGGTAGCCGGGGATCTCGGCGCGGACCTTGTCGGCCAGCGCCTTGGGCGGCGCGCCGTCGGCAATGCCGGGCAGCGGCGTCTTGTCGAGCGACGACGTCGTCAGGAAGCCGTAGCTCAGCCCGGCGATCGGGATGAGGATGACGACGACGATCAGCCAGAGGATCGTCTTGATGATGCGCTTCAGCCAGCGGAACAGGAACATGCCTGGTCAGGCCGTGGCGAAGTGGTCGTGTACGCGCCTGGCCAGCCGGAAGCCGACATAGACGGCGAAGCCGCCAATGACGATGTGCGGCAGGTTGGCGAAGAAGCGGGCCGGGAATTCGATATCGTTGAGAGAGCGGAAGCCGTTGATGAAGATACCGGCGTCGAGGCAGCCGGAACCGGTGACCAGCCCGAGCACGCCGTCGAACAGGTAGACCGAGCCGAACAGCTTGAAATAGAACACTGCCTGGCGGTGGGAGATGAAGGCGGCGGCCAGCGCCCAGACGCCGGAGAAGGCGTGCAGCAGGTCGTCATACCATTGCAGCGAGAAAAGGCCGAACAGATTGCCGTTGGCATCGTTGAACGCCGGTATGTAGCCGATGGCGACGACGCCGAAGAACAGGAAAGCATAGGCAACGGCAAGCTTCTGGATGAGCGTCATGAAGTATCCCCCTTCTACGAGCCCATTTGTAAACGCTACTCTGCCGGCCGCCTGACGCGGTTTTCTGCGCTTCCGATGCTCACGGACTCAAAGGTCCGCTACGCTTCGGTTCTCGAAAACCACGCCATCCGACTCGGCAGAGCGCGTTTTCAAACGGGCTCTGACCAGGCGATACTAACCGATTTTAGCGCGTGGAGAAGCGGCGCTCGCAAGATCGCCGCCAAAGGGCATCGGGGGGCCAAAAAGACAGTCGGCGCCGGGATTTCTCCCAGCGCCTCCCTGTCAGATCAGGACACGGTCGCGGCAGCAACTTCCGTAAAGTCGTCGCGCCTTGCCGGCCTTGATTTTGACGGTCCTGCCAGTCCGCCGCCCGAGAGCAGCGTCCGTTCGGGACCACGCCGGTCTCCACCCTTGCGAGCTTTGCCCTGCGCACCATCGAAGGTTTTTGCCGTCCTTCATGGCAGCATCGGTCCGCCGTCGGCGTTGGCACGCTTTCCGCGGCCCCGTAGGTCTCGGCTCCGTCCCTCGAAACAGGCAAGCCTGCTCTCGCTTCGGGCCGTACGGGCCTCAGGAAATCCGCCTTTCACTTCGCCTTTCGGCTTGATGATCGGTAGCCGCCTGAGATGGGTTTAATGTACGCCGAGTAAGGGTCCTGGGGAATGGCCGCTGCCCTGTGGATAGCGGGATTACCGGGGATCGTTAGCCACAAACCGGGGAATTCGAGCGCCGGCTGCTTTAGACAGCCCGCCCGCTTTTTTGCGTACGAGCCGACAGCGCCCCTTGCTCCGCCGGTGGTCGCGGGCTTCAATGCCGGCAAAGGATCGGACCTGCATGTCCGGCGCCGGGGAGGGCGGGTATTTTGAAAGTCGGAGTGGTTCTCAACCCGATTGCCGGTGGCGGCCGGCTGAAACGGCATTGGCCTGATGTTGCCGTGTCGCTGAAAAAGCATTTCGGCGAATTCGAGCTGCGCGAAACGCAGGCCGAAGGCGATGCCGAAAGGCTGGCAATCGATCTCGCAATGATTGGCTTCGATCTGGTGATTGCGGCCGGCGGTGACGGCACCGCCAGCGAAGTGGCCGACGGGCTTCTGCAGGCGGCCCAGGAGAGCGGCCGGATCACTGAACTTGGCCTGTTGCCGTGCGGCACCGGCATCGATTTCGCGCGCGGGCTCGGCCTGCCGAAAGAGGTGGATGCCGTGCTGAAGCGGTTGGCCGAAGCCAAGGGTCGCAAGGTCGATGCCGGGCGCATCGGCTACATCGACGATCACGGCGCGCTGGCCAGCCGGCACTTCATCAACATCGCCAGTCTCGGCCTGTCCGGCGCCACCGACCGCGCCGTCAATGCCGACAAGCGCAAGGGCAGGATGTCGGCCAAGGCACTGTTCCTGTGGCGCACCGTGGTGGAGTTCATCCGCTACCGTTTTCAGGACGTCAGGATCACGGTCGACGACGGCGCACCCGTCGAAGCGCGCATGGCGCTGGTGGCGGTCGCCAATGGAAAGTTCTTCGGCGGCGGCATGATGATCGCGCCGGATGCCGAAATCACCGACGGGCAGTTCGACATCGTCATCCTGCGCGCCGCCGGCAAGCTGAAGCTGATCTGGGACATCCGGCTGCTCTATGGCGGCCGGCACCGCAACCATCCGGCGATCACCATCCTGCGCGGCAGGAAAGTGGTGGTCGAGCCGCTCGGCGATGCGTCAGAGAGTGGCGCCCTGGTCGATATAGACGGCGAGTCGCCGGGACGCATACCCGCGACCTTCGAGATCCTGCCGGGTGCATTGACGCTCAGATACTGAATCAAGCCGTTGACAGATTGATTCAGATGAATCCGCCCATCAATCCAACGTCCTGAAATCGCTTGATAACTGGCTGATGTCAGAGTTCCAGCTTGGCCGGAAAACCGGGCGCGCGCAGGTCGGTATCGACGGCATCCTCGAGCAATTTGACGATCTGGGTGGACCAGGCGCTGCCGCCATATTCCTGTTTGCCCATCTGGAAAATCTCACTCACAAGCGGCGCCAGTTGGAGCGGCAGTCTGAATTCCCTGCCCATCGCCAGCGCGAAGCCGAGGTCCTTCAGCGCCAGGTCCATGGTGAAGCCGATGTCGTAGGAGCCGTTCAAGATGAGCTGGCTTTCGGTCTCATGGACGAAGCTGTTGCCGGAGGAGGCTGAGATGGCATGGTAGGACTGGGCGAGGTCGAGCCCGCCCTGTTTCGCCAGCATCAGCGCCTCGCCGGCGGCGACGAGATGGATGAAGGCGAGCATGTTGGTGATCACCTTGATCACCGCCGCCGAGCCGACCGGACCCATCAGGAACGACTTTGCGCACATCGCCTCGATGGCCGGCCGATGACGTTCGTAGAGCGCTGGATCGCCGCCGACCAGCGCGGTGATCTTGCCAGCCGCCGCCAGATGCACGCCACCGGTGACCGGGCATTCCAGCGTCTCGACGCCCCTGGCCGAGGCGAGGGCCGCAAGGCGAAGAATCTCGTCGCGGCCGTTGGTCGACATCTCGATCCAGGTACCGCCCTTGGGAAGGCCCTCTAGCAATCCGCCGGGTCCGGCCAGCACCGCTTCGCTGACCTTGGGCGAAGGCAAGCACGTGATGGCATTGCCGGCCCGGCCGGCGGCCTCGGCCGGGCTGCTCGCGGCGGTGGCGCCGAGCGCCACCAGGCGCTCAGCGGCGGCCGGATCGCGGTCGAAGACGGTGACGGCAAAGCCGTTGCGGATCAGGCTGGCGGCAAGGTTGCCGCCGAGATGGCCAAGCCCGATGAAGGCGTAGCTTTCGCTCACGGCATCAGCGGGGTCTGCATCATCTGCAAATGCAGGTCCTTGCCCGTATAGGGATGCGCGTCGCAGACCGCTTCGTTGAGCTCGACGCCGAGGCCGGGCTCCTTCGAGGGGATGACATTGCCGTCCTGCCACTCGATCTTCTTCTTCAAGAGCGTGGCATGGAAACCGTCCCACTGCTTCAGCGATTCCAGGATGAGGAAGTTGGGCAGCGTCACCGCCAGTTGGATGTTGGCCGCACCGACGATCGGCCCGCAATAGCAGTGAGGGGCGATCTGGATGTGGTAGGCCTCGGCCATCGCCGCGATCTTCTTGGTTTCGAGAATGCCGCCGGAGCGGCCGAGGTCCGGCTGCAGGATGGTCGCGGCGCGGTTCTCGATGACGCGGGCGAACTCGAACTTGGTGGTCAGCCGTTCGCCGGTGGCGATCGGGATCGAGGTCGCGCGGGCCACTTGCGCCATGACTTCGGGCATGTCAGGCGGCACCGGCTCCTCGAACCACAAGGGATCATAGGGCTCGATGGCGCGCGCCATGCGCAGCGCGCCGGACGCTGTGAACTGGCCGTGCGTGCCAAACAGGATGTCGGCGCGGGTGCCGACCGCCTCGCGGATCGCCTTGATCATGCGGGTGGACAGGTCGATATCGACAAGACGCGGCTGGTGGCCGTCGAAGGCGGTGTAGGGGCCGGCCGGGTCCAGTTTGACGGCGTTGAACCCCTGTTCGACATATTCGAGCGCGCAGGCGGCGGCGAGATCGGGGTCGTTGTAGACGTTCTTGCCGTGCGCATCCTCGGAGTGGACGCTGCCGGTGTGCGGATAAAGATAGGTGTAGGAACGCAGCGTTTCGTGCACCTGGCCGCCGAGCAGTTTGTAGACCGGCTTGTCGGCCTCCTTGCCGATGATGTCCCAGCAGGCCATTTCCAGCGCCGAGAAGCAGCCCATGCCTGACACGTCGGGCCGCTGGGTGAAGCCGGACGAATAGGCGCGGCGGAAGAAGTTCTCGATGTCGTGCGGATCGCGGCCGACGAGATAGCGCTCGGCCATGTCCTCGACCATCCGGGCGGTAACATGGGCGGAGAAGGTGGCGTTGTAGGCTTCGCCATAGCCGACGACGCCGCCATCGGTGGTCAACTTGACGAAGATGAAATACTTGCCGCCGATGCCGGGCGGCGGATTGTCGACAACCCAGGTCTTGACGTCGGTGATCTTCATTTTTGGTCCTCCAGAACCAGTTCGGCGCCCTTCCAACCGGTCATGATCGAGGCGGCGTTGGTGTTGCCGGTGATGTTGTCGGGGAAGATCGAGGCGTCGATGACGCGCAGACCGTCGATGCCGTGCACCTTGAGACGCGGGTCGACGACGGCGCGCGCCGGATCGGGCCCCATGCGGCAGGTCGAGACCGGATGATAGACGGTGCCCGAGCGCTTCCTGAAATCCTGAATCAGGTCTGCATCGGAAGTGATTGACGGGCCTGGCAAAACCTCTTCCTCGATGATCTCGGCCATGGCAGGCATCGAGGCGATCTTGCGGACGAATTTCACCGCCGCCAGCATCTCCTCGACATCGGCATTGGTGGAGTAGGCATTGGCCGTTATCCTGGGGTACTCGCGCGGATTGGCCGAGCGGATCATGATCTCGCCACGGCTCGACGGGCGGCAGTTGGACAGGCCGATGGAAAAGCCCGGCCATGGGTCGGGCGTCAGGATGGGACGCTCGCCGCTCTTGGGAATGACGGTCGAGAATGCCTGGAAATAGAGCTGCATGTTGGGCCGCGTCGCCGCCGGGTCGGTGCGGAAGAAGCCGCCGGCATTGTTCATCGACAGCGACAGCGGGCCCGAACGGGTCAGGATATATTGCATGCCGACCAGCAGCTTGCCCCACCAGGGACGCAGCGTCTGGTTGAGCGTCGGCAGCTTGCCCTTGAAGGTGTAGTTGATGCCGACATGATCCTGCAGATGCGCGCCGACATTCTCGTTGGCCTGGACCATCCGGATGCCCAGGCCTTTCAGCAGCGCGGAGGGCCCGACGCCGGACAGCTGCAGCAATTGCGGCGAGTTGACCGAGCCGCCCGACAGGATGACTTCGCGGCCGGCACGCGCCGACTTCGTCTCGCCGTTCTGCTGGTATTCGACACCGACGGCGCGCTTGCCCTCGAACAGCACCCTGGTCGCCAGCGCCTTCATCTCGACGCGGACGTTGGCGCGCTTCATCGCCGGGCGCAGGAAAGCGCGCGCCGCCGACATGCGGCGGCCGTTGCGGGTCGAGATCTGGTAGACGCCGACGCCTTCCTGGGCAGCGCCGTTGAAATCCGGGTTGAAGGGCAGGCCGGCCTGCTGGCCGGCGGCGAGATAGCGTTTGGTCAGCGGGTGGACGGCGCCCGAACAGTCTGTGACATGCAGCGGGCCGCCGACGCCGCGCCATTGGTCTGCGCCGGCCTGGTTGTCCTCGAGCGCCTTGAAGGCGGGCAGCAGATCGTCATAGCCCCAGCCGGGATTGCCGGCGGCGGCCCAGGCATCGAAATCCTCGCGCGCGCCCCTGATCCAGACCATGGCGTTGATCGAGCTCGAACCGCCGAGCAGCTTGCCGCGCGGCCAGTGGTCGGCATTGCCGGCGAGCCCCGGGTCCGGCTCGGCCTTGTAGTTCCAGTTGACGTCGGGATCGAAGAAGGTCTTGCCGTAGCCGAGCGGCATCTGCACGTAGAAGCGGCGGTCGCTGCCGCCGGCCTCCAGCACCAGCACCGAGAAGCGCCCCGAGGCCGACAGTTTTTCAGCCAGGACCGAGCCGGCCGAGCCGGAGCCGACGATGATGAAATCATAGGTCTGCATGATGGAAATGGGAGGCTCCGAAAAATTGGCTGCAGCCTAGACGCGACGGCATTCCGAAGTCGCCGCGCCATCCGGCATCAGTTGTGAAAAAAGCGACCGTCGAACCGATCAGGTTTGCGGGGATTCCCGACAATCGCGCTTGATATCTATCGTCCCGACAGCCTATGCGATGGCACTATCTTGGCGCATAACTTTTCGGAATTATGCTCTGGCCACTCTGCGGAAGGCAGGAAATCATATGCGGACCCTCCCTGACGCGTTCATTCCCGAACTGCCGGGCCACTACAGCGGCAAGGTCCGCGAAAACTACGATCTGGCGGATGGCCGGCGCATCATCATCGCCACCGACCGGCTCAGTGCCTTCGACATCATCCTGACTTCGATCCCCTACAAGGGAGAGATACTGACCCAGACGGCGCGCTACTGGTTCGAGGAAACCGCCGATATCTGTCCGAACCATGTTCTCGAATACCCCGACCCGAACGCCGTCGTCGGCACGAGGCTCGACATCCTGCCGGTCGAGATCGTCGTGCGCGGCTATCTGGCGGGAACCACCAGCACCTCGATCCTGACGCGCTACAAGCGCGGCGACCGCGACATGTACGGTATCCGCCTGCCGGACGGCCTGCGCGACAATGAAAAGCTGGCCGAGCCGATCATCACGCCGACCAGCAAGGCCGCGCATGGCGGCCATGACGAGCCGCTGTCGAAAGCCGAGATCCTCGAACAGGGTCTTCTCACGCAGGCGCAGTGGGACACCGTGTCCGGCTACGCTTTGCGGCTGTTCGCCCGCGGCCAGCAGCGCGCCACCGAGCGCGGCCTGATCCTGGCGGACACGAAGTACGAATTCGGCACCGACAGGAACGGGACCATCATTCTTGCCGATGAAATCCACACCCCGGACAGCAGCCGGTACTGGATCGCATCGAGCTACGAACGGGCGCTCGCCGACGGCAGCCGGCCGGAGAGTTTTGACAAGGATTTCGTCCGGTCGTGGGTCTCGGCGCGCTGCAACCCCTACAGCGACCCGATACCTGAGATACCGGCCGAGATCGTCGAACAGGCCTCGCGGGTTTACGCGCAGGCTTATGAGGCGATCACCGGCAAGGAATTCTCGCCGGACCTTTCCGGGGACAGCGTGCTCGATCGTATTCGCACGAACCTCAGGCGCTATTTCTGATCGACCTTCGCCGGTGATGCGAACTGCCGTCCCATGGCCATGCCCAGGGTCTACGAACTCGGGTTAACCGGTCCTCGGAAACCTTCGCCGGTGTGTTGGCTGACGGAGCAAACGAAAAACCCGCCTGTGCGGCGGGTCACTGGCGCAAATCAGCACCATAGGCAAAAATGTACCATAGCTGAGGGCACCCAGTCAAGAAAAAATTCCTATCGTGAAAAAGCTGCCCGGCAAAAAGGCTGCCGACACCGCGCGCCGGCTGTCGCAGGTCTTTTGCCAGTCCGAGCCTGTGGCCATGCCGTGGCTCGTTGACCTTCTGGCGCCGTGACGATACGGGATCGAGGGCAGCCAGTCTCGAAGGATTTCTCGCATGGTGCACTACGCTGAAGGACGGCCGCTTGGCGATCTGACGCTGCGCACCCTGGCCATGCCTTCGGACGCCAATGCGGCGGGCGACATCTTCGGCGGCTGGGTGATGGCGCAGATGGATCTGGCCTGCGGCATCCGCGCCGCCGAGCGCGCCAAGGGCCGCGTCGTGACGGCGGCGGTGAAAGAGATGTCGTTCGCCAAGCCGATGAAGATCGGCGACACGCTGTGCATTTACACCCATGTCGAGCGCGTCGGCCGCACTTCGATGACGCTCAAGGTCGAGGCCTGGGCGCAGCGCTACCTCTCCGACCTGATGGAGAAGGTCACCCATGCCGATTTCGTCATGGTGGCGCTGGATGGCGAGGGCAAGCCGAAAGCGGTTCCCGCCGAAGGCTGAGGCAAGCCGTTTCTCCCAGGCTTGGTCATTTGTAACAGCGCCCGTGCGGGAGGCGCTTTTCGTGACATCCAACGGTTGCCTCCATGCCCGATCCTGCTGCAATCGGAGGAGAGACAATGCGTCAACATCTGCTGAACGGTTGGCTCGTGGCGGCCCTGGTCGCGACGACCTGCCTGCTCGGCGTGACCGCTTACGCGGAGGTGAAGGAAGACATCTCGCGCGTCGCCTGCACGCGTGGAGGACAGGCTCCTGGCGAGCGGGGCGCACGGTGTGATACCTGTGCCGCCGCGCGATGCGATGTGCGCGCATCAGGAGCCTGAGCGGCAGCCGTCAGGGGACCGCATGAGCGGCAATCCGCCAGCCAAACCGGCGCGTGCATTCGGTTCAACGATCCGCGCAGCCGAGATAGAATTTCCGATCAGACAAGCCGGATGTTGCGTGCGGGGCTGAATCCCTTGCGGCGAAAGGGTTTCAGACGCGGGCGCCGTCGAATTTTTCGCGCGCCGCCTTGACGCGCATGGTGTTGGCGCGCGCCCATTCGCTCAGTGCGCTGACGGGGATCAGCAGCTCGTGGCCGAGCTCGGTCAGCTCATAATCGACGCGCGGCGGAATGGTTGGAAACACGGTGCGGGTGACGAAGCCGTCACGCTCCAGCCCGCGCAAGGTGGTGGTCAGCATCTTCTGCGAGATGCCGCCGACGGCTGCGCGCAATTCGTTGAAACGCAGCGGTCCGTCGCCCAGCTTGCCGACGACCAGAACGGTCCATTTGTCGCCGACGCGCTGCAGGATTTCCGAGATGGCGCGGCAGTCTTCGGAGCGGTGTGGGTGCCTCGGTAACAAAAAAGTGCCTTCTTGTGCATCGCGTTTGCAGTATCTCATATAGCGCAGGTATCCAAATGATACCAGTACTTCGTGCAAGGAGAGCCCTTATGTCCAAACCCAAAATTGCCATCGTCGTCGGATCGACGCGCGCCGCTCGTTTCGCCGATGTGCCAACCCAGTGGATCGCCAAGATCGCCAAGTCGCATGCCGACATCGATGTCGAGATCGTCGACCTTCGCGACTTCCCGCTGCCGTTCTTCGACGAGGTCGCATCCTCCGCATGGGCGCCGTCGCAGAACGAAGTGGCACAGCGCTGGCAGAAGAAGGTCGCCGAATTCGACGGCTTCATCTTCACCGCCGCCGAATACAATCATGGCCCGACGGCGGTGCTGAAGAATGCCATCGACTACGCCGCCAATGAATGGAACAAGAAGCCGGCCGGCTTCGTCGGCTATGGCAGCGTCGGTGGCGCTCGCGCCGTCGAACAGCTCCGCCTTCATGCCGTCGAATTGCAGATGGCGCCGGTCAAGTCGGCCGTCCATATCGCCTGGGGCGATTTCCTCGCCGTGCGCCAGGGCGAGAAGAAGCTGGAAGACCTCGAGCATCTGAACCAGGCCGCCACGGCGCTGGTCAACGACGTTGCGTGGTGGGCCAAGGTGCTCAAGGCAGCGCGTCAGGCCGACGCCGTCGCCGAGGAAGTCAAGGCGGCCTGACCGCCGGTTCGAATTATCCTCCCAAGGATCCGGGGCGGCGCTTGCGCCGCCCTTTTTCAATTATAACGGCTCAAACCGAAAGCTGGCGCCGGATCGGACGACGCGGCCGACACCGGGCGAATCCAGATGCGCGCCGGCAACGAAACAATGATCGTCGGCAGCAAGCGCCAGCAACCGCAACCGGCTTTCGCGCGCCTGGTCCTGATCGGCATCGAATTCCCACGTCACCTCAGGTCGATCGAACTGGAGCGATGGGACGTGAACGGTGTCGCCCCAAATCAGAATGCGTTCGCCACCGCTCGAAACACGAAAGCAGCTGTGTCCCGCTTCATGGCCATGGGCTTCGACAATGTCGACATCTGTCCCGATACGGTCTCCGGCCTCGAATGGTTCCGCCATGCTGTGAAATCGTTCGAGCCGCACTTCGGCGCGAAAAAAGCCAAGTTCTTCCCCGGGAACGAGCAAGCGCGCCAGGCGCGGGAAAGCGTCGCGGCCGTCGGCAAGCACAAGACCGTGGATGTGGTCGAGATGGGTGTGGGTGAAACAGACGGCACGAACTCGTCCGGCATCGATGCCAGCTTCGTCCAGCGCCTCGGGAAGTCGGCCCATGGTGGGATGCCAGGCGTTCGAGGCACCGGTATCGATCAGGATGATTCCGTCTCCATCGTCAATCGCGAAGGCATTGACGGACAGTCTGAGTTGACCATCAACCAATGCGACTTGTTGCGGCAATTCATCGCCAAACGGCTTGTCGCCGGGTTGCCGAAGCCGTCCGATCGGCATGTCGACATAGCCATCGCGCAAGGAGGTGATGCGCAAGTCACCAAGATCGTAGGTCTGATAAAGGTCGCCCGAAGCCATGCGGTGCATTTTTTCCGATCCGTCTGTAGACAACCGGCAACATGCGACGGGCCAGCTGCGTCGGCAACCCGCCCCGTCAATTCGATCTGTGCCATGTGTGCGTGCGTCGCCTGCCGTGGCCGGATGATGCAGTCGGCGAGGCGGTCCGTTTCGTTCAACTCGCCGGCATGGTGCTGATACCCTGATGTCACGATAGCCTCGGCCCAATCGGGGTTGGACTGCTACATCGACCGGGCTGCCATCTGGTCGCGCCCTTTGCCCTGATATATCCGGCTGCGATCCGTCACATGAGTGAAGCCGTGAAGACATCCAGCCTGACCGGCGCCGTTTCCCCGATGATCCCGGTGCTCGTATGCGCGCTTGCGATCTTCCTGCTGTCCGGGATGGATGCGGCGATGAAGATCCTGGTCATCGCGGTCGGGGTCTACAACACCTTGCTGTGGCGCAGCATGGTCGCGGCCGTGGTCGCGGGCGCAGCCTGGTTGGCGGGACCACGCTTAAAGCCGACCATTCCGGTGCTGAGGCTGCATGCGCTGCGTGCCGCAATTGTCGGCGTCGTGCTGATATCCTTCTTCTGGGGCTTGGCCAGGCTGCCGCTCGCGGAGGCGATCGGGCTCAGCTTCGTGGCGCCCTTGTTTGCGCTGTTTCTCGCCGCGCTACTGCTGGGCGAACGGATCCGACGCCAGGCTGTCTGGGCATCGTTGGCCGGCATCGCCGGCGTCGCCATCATCATGGCCGGCCAGTTCGGGCAGGCAGACTATTCGCAGGACGCCATGCTCGGCACGGCAGCGGTGCTCGTGTCGACGGTGTTCTACGGATACAATCTGATCCTCGCCCGGCAACAGGCGCAGTTGGCCAAGCCGATCGAGATCATGCTGTTCCAGAACCTTTGCGTTGCCATCCTGCTAGGCCTCGCGGCACCCTGGCTTGCCGTCGCCCTGCCGAGCGATCTTTGGCTTCCTTTGGCCGGGGTGACGGTGCTGTCGCTCGCCGGGCAATTCCTGATGAGCTGGTCCTACGCCCGCGCCGAAGCGCAATATCTGATCCCGACGGAATACTCGGCCTTCATCTGGGCGGTCGCGCTTGGCTGGTTCTTCTTCGGCGAGGAGGCGACCTGGACCACGCTGACGGGAGCGTGCCTGATCGTCGCCGGCTGCCTGATCGCCGCGCGGGCCAATCCCAGGCTTGCCGAGCCCATCGAAGTGGCGGTTTGAACGTCGACGTTCAACGCCCCGCAGGATCGCGAAATACCCCAGTCTCCACCTCGTGCATGAAGTGAGCGATGAGAGCCGCGCATTGGCGATGATGCGTTTCGAGAAGCATGTGCCCGCTCTCAAAGACATGGATTTCGACGGCGTCGAGATCGCGGCTGTAGGCCATGATCTCGTCCAGCGCGAAGAAGGCGTCGTGGCGCCCCCACAGCACCAGGCATGCTGGCTGTTGGTCGCGGAGATAGGCCTGGATGGCCGGGAAGCGCGCGATGTGCGAGCCATAATCGGTGAAGAGTTCGAACTGAATGTCGGTGTTGCCGGGCCTCGCCAGGCGCTCCGTATCGAGATACCAACCCTCGGGCGGAAACAACACTTTCAGACGCTCGGGGAGACCGCCGATATATTGGTTTCGGGTCCCCTCGAAATTCATCCAGTCCGGCAGTTTGGCGCGGTTTTCTTCAGTCGGTTCGGCGAAGAACGCCTTCGGCGCGTCCCATTCCGGTCCCAGCCCCTCGTCATGAGCGTTGCTGTCCTGGGCGATCAGGCCGAGGATGCGATCCGGACGCCGTGTGGCGAGATGATAGCCGACGGGCGTGCCGAAGTCAGTGATGTGGAGGAAGAATCGCTGGAGGCCGAGGGCCTCGATGAAGGCTTCGATCGTGCTGGCCAGGTTGTCGAACGTGTAGTCATAGGCATCGATGGAAGGGGCGGACGAAAAGCCGAAACCGGGCAGATCCGGCGCCACCACATAGGCTGTCTCCGCCAGCGGTTCGATGACATTGCGATAGACGTGCGACGAAGTCGGATATCCGTGCAGCAGCAGGATTGCCGGTCTGCGGGGATCGCCGGCATGACGGTAGAAGATGTCGAGGCCGTCGACATTGATGGTTTCGTGGCGGGTCTTGTAACGATTGCTGCACATCCTCTCCCTCCCAGGGGTTCCGCGCCGATCTGGCGACGCGCTGGCTTTGACACCACGTATCCGTATGATAGTGGTTACATCATGTAACCGTATAATCCGGTTAATGAGGTTATGTTCCATGGGCGATGCATACACCGAATGGGTACCGGATCACTTCATAGGCGGGCATCCCGCTTTGGACCTGTCGAACGCCGTGTTCGACCGGCGGGCGCCGGCAGCAGACAATGAACTCTTCAAGTCCGTCCGGGATGTTGCGAACTGGTTCAGCGCCTCAGGGCTTGCCGACGATCGCCAGGCGCAGGCCGTTGCCGAGATAGCGGATGGGCGGTTCGTGGAAGGGGTCCGCGAAATGCGGGAGGCGTCATTTCAGGTTTTCGATCCAATCGCCGCGGGCAAACCGTCTGCGGTCGAACCGCTCGGCGTGTTGTTCTCGCGCACGGCAAGCTCGCTTGCCGCCGGGTCTATCGAGCTGGATGGCACCAGGCCGGAGCTTGCCCTTGGCCGGTGGCGCGATCCGGACGCCGTCACCGCGTTGCTGGCCATGCTGTCCATCGAAGCATTCTTCACCCTGCCGCGCGACAGGCTGCATTCCTGCCCTCGCTGTGGCTGGCTTTTCCTCGATACGTCGCGAGGCGGCAAGCGGCGCTGGTGCAGCATGCGCACCTGCGGCAACCGCGAGAAGGTGTCGCGCCACCGAGATCATACCGACGTCTAGACTGGGTTAGCGCACCACGTCGCCTTTGCTGCGGGCGGGCCGGATGCCGGCGCGTCACTCCGGAAGACCGGCCTTGCGAAAACCATCGACGAAATGCTCGAGCGTAGCGGCGTCGCGGAATGGCTCGGTCGTCGCCCAGTGATGGGTTGTGAAATGCGGGTTGCCGACGAGGAACAGTTCAGCCTCTGCGCGCGCCTCGTCGAGCCGGCCGAGTTGGGCCATGCTTGCCGCCAGGAAACGGCGTGAGCTTGTGCGATAGGTCTCGTCACGGCGCAACGTCTCGATCGCGGCTTGGTAGTCGCGCGCCGCATATTGCGCCTGGCCGAGCGTCAGATAGTACCAGCTCGCCGGAAACGGGTTCAGCCGGAACGCCTTGCCGATGTGCTCGAGGCCCTCTTCGACCCGTCCGGCCAGGACCGCGATGTCGGACAATGCCGCCCAGGTGTCGGCCTCGTTCGGGTCGAGCTCGATCGCTTTGGCGAATTCCGCATCCGCTTCAGTGAAGCTGCGCTCATAAGCAAGCAGATAAGCCAGGATCCAGCGACAACCGGCGTCGTTGGGATCGATCGCCACCGCCTTGCGCGCCAGCTCCAGGGCAACGCTGCGGGCAGCCTCGGTTGGTCCGCCCCAATGCACCTGTCCCATCCAGTGGTTCATGGCAAGCCAACGATAGGGCTCGGCATAATCAGGATCGAGCGACACCGCGCGCGTCAGCATCAGATGCGCTTCCTGCGCCATCTGCGGCGAGTCGTCGATCAGCTTTCGCGCCCGCACGCAGAGGTCGTAGGCCTCCAGATTTCGCGGCCGATTGCGCGGCGGCGGCGCGCGCAGCCGGCCAAGCAGCGCTTCCACGATCTTGGCCGTCACCTCGTCTTGAACGGCAAAGATATCCTCCAGGCCGCGATCGAAGCGTTCCGCCCACAGATGATCGCCACTCATCGCGTCGACCAGCTGTGCGTTGATGCGCACGCGCCCCGCGGCGCGTCTTGCACTGCCTTCCAACAGGTAGCGCACGCCAAGATCCCCGGCGATCTCGCGCACGTCCATCGCTTTTCCCTTGTAGGCAAAGGTCGAGTTGCGGGCGATGACGAACAGGCCGGAGATTCTGGACAGGTCGGTGATCAGGTCTTCCGTCAACCCATCCACGAAGGGATCCTGCTCGGGATCGTTGCTGAAATTGACGAAGGGCAGCACGGCTATCGACGGTTTGTCGGGCAGCGGCAAGGGTTTTCGCCTGGCCTCGCCCAGCTGTTCGACGGCCCCCGTGAAACGGTAGCCGACGCGCGGAACGGTGGATATCCATTCGCCGTTGTCGCCGACGGGCCAAGCAGCTTGCGCAGCTGCGCGATCTGGACGGTGAGATTGCCTTCCTCGACGGCCGTGCCCGGCCACGCGGCGTCCATCAGTTCGGCTTTTCCGAGGATTTCGCCGGGCCGCCCGACGAGTGCCGCAAGCAGGCTCAGCCCGCGATAGCCGACGGCAACGGGGACATCGTTCCGAAGCAGCGTTCCCGCACGCGGATCAAGCACGAACGGACCAAAGGCAAAACGCGATCCCTGCATAGGCGCATCTATAGGGCCGCTCTAGCTCGTTTGGAAGTTTTGGGAACTATTTGGGAGGGCTTAATTACGGCGCCGTCCGTATCGCGCAGAATTCAACCCCATCGAGAGCCCAGGCCCTCAAACCATATGGAGGTTGCCATGACCAATACCCTCACTTGTGCAGCGCGGCCGGGAACGCCTGTGCGGCCGGCATCGCGCCGGCTCCTGAAGACCCTGCGAAGCATCATCGCGAGCTGGCACGATCGGACTTGGCGCGAGCGGATACGCTTTCGCTGGCAGCTCAGGCAAATGTCGAAGGACAATCCGCATCTGATCGACGATATCGGCCTGACGATACAGCAGGTCGAGGGAGAGATCGCCAAGTCCTTCTGGGAACGATAGAGCGAAATGCCGCAAATCGCGTCGACCGTCAGCGCACCGCCTCGCGAGGGGCGCCGGCCAGGCGGGTGGCGATCAGCTTGTCGATGCGGCGGCCGTCGAGATCGACCACCTCGAAGCGCCAGCCCTGCGCGTCGACGCATTCGCCAGTCGCCGGCAGATGGTGCATATGCGACAGCACATAGCCGGCGACGGTTTCGTAATCGCGGTTTTCCGGCAGGTCGATGCCGAGAATGTCGGCCATCTCGTCGGCCTGCATGTAGCCGGCGAGCAGCCACGAGCCGTCCTCGCGCTTGACCGCGTTTTCCTCGTCGCCGGCGTCGGTGTCGGCGCGGAACACGCCGGTGATGGCTTCCAGAATGTCGGCCGGGGTGACGATGCCTTCGAAATGGCCGTATTCGTCATGCACCAGCGCCATCGGCACGTCGGATTCCTTTAGCTTCTGCAGCACATCGAGCGCGTCGGCCTGGTCGTAGACGATGGGGGCTGCGCGCACATGCCTGCGCGGATCGAGCACGCGGCCGGCAAGCAGTGCGGCCAGCACATCACGCGTCTGGACGACGCCGACCATGACGTCGACGCCGCCGTCGCCTGCCGGCAGGCGCGAATGCTGGGTTTCCATGAGCAGCTTGCGGATGGCCGCCTCGTCGGATTGCAGATTGATCCAGTCGACTTCGGTGCGCGGCGTCATCACCGCGCGCACGGCGCGGTCGCCAAGCCGCATGACGCCGGCGATCATGCGCCGCTCGTCGGATTCGATGGTGCCGTGATGCTCGGCCTCGGCGACCAGCATCTTGATCTCCTCGTCGGTGACCTTTTCCTCGCTTTCGCCGCGCTGACCGAGCAGCCACAATATGGTGCGGCCGGAGAAGTCGAGCAGGAAGACCAGCGGCGCCGACACCGTGGCGAGGATGGTCATCGCCGGAGCGACCCTGGCGGCGACCCGCTCGGGATCACGCAACGCGATCTGCTTGGGCACCAGCTCGCCGACGATCAGCGAGAAATAGGTGATGATAGCAACGACGATGCCGACGCCGAGCGGGTCGGCGACAGTCTCGCGGATGCCGGTCGAAGCCAGGAACTGCGCCAGCCGTTCGCCGAGCGTGGCGCCGGAAAAGGCGCCGGAGAGGACGCCGACCAAGGTGATGCCGATCTGCACCGAGGACAGGAACTTGCCGGGATTTGAGCCAAGATCAAGGGCGCGGCCGGCGCCATTGGTGCCGCGGTCGATCATCGCTTTCAGCCTGGCCGGGCGCGACGAGACGATGGCGAGCTCGGACATCGACAAAAGGCCGTTCACGCA
>NZ_RZRO01000082.1:0-29252 GCF_003997975.1 Mesorhizobium sp. M7A.F.Ca.US.005.03.1.1 | reverse complement strand
GCGTGAAGGCTGCGTTGATGACCGGCACCTGATCGGGGTGGATCGCCATCTTGCCGGTGAAGCCATCGCGTTCGGCCTCGGCGCACTCCGCGGCGAAGCCCGCCATGTCGCGAAAATTCGGGAAGACGGTGTCGATCGCCGCGACCTCCGCCGCACCGGCGGCGAGTATGGTCATGGTGCGAGCGTGACGGAACACGTCCGTGTAGCGGCCACGCTCGTCGCGAGCCGAGCGCGCACCGAGCGCCGCCGACAGGTCTTCCGCGCCCCAGGTGAGCCCGGCAAGCCGCGCGCTGGTCCCGGCATAGGTTGCCGCCGCCAGCACGCCTGCCGGCGTTTCGGTGATGATCGGCAGGATCTTGATCGCGCCGTCGGCCAGGCCGTTTTCGGCCTCGCGCACCCTGAGTTTTGCCGATAGGTGCTGCACATCCTGGCCGCCGTTCGACTTGGGCAGCATGATGCCGTCGGGTTTCGCCGGAACCAGCGCCGCCAGATCGTTATCCGTCAGCCCGGTCGCGAGGTCATTGACCCTGACATAGATGGCGGAAGTCGTTTGTGCCCTGCGTTCCAGGATGAAGCGCGCCGCTACGCCGCGCGCCAGCGCCTTGTTGTGCGGCGCCACGGAATCCTCGAGGTCGACGATGACCACGTCGGCGCCGGCACCAAAACCCCTTTCCAGCTTCCTCTCGGAGTCACCGGGGACGAACAGCAGCGAGCGCATGATCAGGCTGCCTTCTTCAGCATCATCGCTTGCCTGGTGCATTTGGCGACGAGATCGCCATGCTGGTTGTAGGCGCGATGCTCGAATTCGACGATGCCGCGATCGGGCTTCGACCTGGACTCGCGCACCGAGATGACTGTCGTCTCGACGCGAACGGTATCGCCATGGAAGACCGGATGTGGAAACACGGTTTCCTTCATGCCGAGATTGGCCACCGTGGTGCCGACGGTGATGTCATTGACCGAAATGCCGATCATCAGCCCGAGCGTGAACAGCGAATTGACCAGCGGCTTGCCCCATTCGCTCTTGGCGGCGAAATCGAAGTCGATGTGCAGCGGCTGCGGGTTCAGCGTCATCACCGAAAACAGCATGTTGTCGCTTTCGGTAACGGTCTTGCGCAGCGTGTGCTGGAAGACATGGCCGACGACGAACTCTTCGAGATAAAGTCCGGCCATTTCTTTCTCCTCAGGTGCTTGACGGTTGATAGGCGCTGCAAATCAGCCTCGCAAGCCAGTTAATGAACATGGTGAACGGTTCGTAAACCAATTCTGCCTACGGTCGTCAGTGGGGTCGGAACCTTCCGGCAAGGGGCGTAAGCAGGCGGGCATGGTTGTTGTTTCGCATTTCCTGAAATGGATCTACACGGCCAAGGTGTCGGAGCGCGCCGCGGCGGCGAGCGCTCTGGCCCGAGCCTACATCAATTCCGAATTGCCCTTCGAGGACCGCTGCGCCGCAGAGGCGGCGCTGACACTGTTGCTCGACGATGCCTCGTCAAAGGTGCGGCTGGCGATGGCCGAGGCGCTGTCGATGAGCCAACACGCGCCAATGCAGATCATCAGCGTGCTGGCCTCCGACCAGCCGGAAGTCGCCGGCGTGGTGCTGGCGCGCTCGCCGCTGCTCACCGACGCCGACCTGATCAACCGCGTGGCTTCGAGTCCGAAGGCGACGCAAAAACTGATCGCAGACCGGCCGCTCGTCTCGATGGCGCTGTCAGCGGCCATCGCCGAGATCGGCGAGGCGGACGCCTGCGCCGTGCTGCTCGCCAACAGCGGCGCCGACATCGCCTCGCTCAGCTTCCGCCGCATGGCCGAACGGCATGGGCACCTGCCGCTGGTGCGCGAGGCGCTGATATCGGATGTCAGGCTGCCGGCCGACTGCCGGCATATGCTGCTCGTCAAGCTTGGCGAAATGCTGAAAACGTCGCCACTGGTGATGGCGATGATGGGCGCGGCGCGAGCCGACCGCGTCATGCGCGACGCCTGCGTCAAGGCTTCGGTGACGCTGATCGAAGGCACGCGCACGGAAGAACATGCGGCCCTGATCGAGCATCTCAGGCTGCGTGGCGACCTCACCGCGAGCTTCCTCATCCGCACCATCGCGCATGGCAAGGTCGATTTCTTCGGCTCGGCACTGGTTGCGCTCAGCCAGCAGTCCGAACAACGTGTGAGGGCGCTGCTGGCCGGCGGGCACGACGTGGCCTTGCAGGCATTGTTCCGCAGCGCCGGGCTCGCCGGCGCCACGCACGCCATCATCCTGCGTGCGCTGAAGATCTGGCGCGAGGTCGCCAACGGCAAGCGCGTCGCCGGTGTGCAGGAGGTAAGCTGGCTGATGCTCAAGGAAGTGGGCGGTCAATCCGCCGAGGGTGATCTCGCCGCCTTGGTCAAGTCGATCCATCTCGACGCGCTGCGCGAAAACGCACGCGGCCACGCGCTGGCGATAGCGGCCGCCTAGCCTTTATCCCTGGCGAAAAAATCCGGAAAATCCTCCATCGCGGCGGCGATGATGCGCAGCGATGCCGCGATCTGCAGCAATTCCCCGGTACCGTTTCGCTGGGCAATACCAGCCGCATATTGCCGGGCGACGGTGACGGTGGATGTCTGCGGATCGCCGGGGGCGCGGAAGAGCAGTTCGCGCGCCAGCCCTCTCAGGAAGTTGGCGATCGAAAGCGCGGTCTCGGATGGGATGGCATGGCTTTGGCTCGCATCGCGCAGCCGAAGGACCTCCAGGCCGACGGTGACGGCGGCGACGCCGCCGCCCAGAACCGCATCGCCTTTCTGACCGGCATTCTGCACCAGCGGCATCAATTGGTTGATGCGGTCGTAGGCGAGGCTCTCGAAGGCCGACCGCCTCGGCACCCGCTCATGCAGGCAAAGCCGCGCCAGATCCTCACGCATGGCGCGCACGATGCGGTTGGCCGCGAGCCATGGATCGGCCGGCAGCACGACGATGAAGACACCGATCGCCAGCAGGATGCCGACCAGGATCGACGCCGAACCGGCGAAGAAGGGTCCGGGATCGTAGGTCATCGCCTGGTGTGGACTGAGGAAGGCGAGAAAGTTGATGGCGAAAGCCGTCGCCACGCCGACATAGCGTGGATTGGCCATGGCCAGCGCCGTCGGCACCAGGATCGGCACGACAAACAGCATGAACCAGCCGAAGCCGGGCAGGGCAGGCAATGCGATCTGGCCGACGAGAAAGGCAAACGGCAGCGCCAGAAGCGTTCCCTTGAAGAAACCCCAGGCGACCTGCACAGGGTCGGGGCGAGCAGCAAACAGGCTCGACACGACGGCGACGAGAATGACCGTGCCGGCGGCTTCCGACCATTTCGTCGTCAACCAGAAGGCCGCGACCAGCAGCGTCGCAAGGGCAGCGCGCACCGCGTTGCGCGCTGCGCCGGCGTAATCGCGATGCACCACCAGCGCAGGCTGCCTGCTGCCCCTGGCCGGGCGCGTGGCAGGCGCACGCAGGGCATCGAGGCCGCGCAGCACCTGCTTGAGCGCATCGGCGAAATCGGCGGCAATGGTCAGGCGGGTGATCGTGCCGACCCTGTCGTCGCCCTGGTCGGTCGAGGCATCGGGCATTTGCCGGGCCTTGGCCGAGATGGTGTCGAGCCGCGCCACCCAAGGCGTGGTGTCGTCCAGCGCGCCGGGCTTCGTGGCCATTTCACCGACAAGGGCCTGCAACTCCGAACGCACCGGAATGAGCGCCGCATTCTTCGGAGCGGCATGCGAATGCAACGCACGTGCCGCCGACAGCGCCGAGAGCAGTTGTCCGATGGTGCGCCGGACCGGATGCGCGCGCGGCGCGAAGCTCGGCGCCTCGAGCCTGGCATAGGCGCGCATCTCGCCGAGCGTCTGGGTATCTGTGACCAGCTTTCGGTGCAGCGCGGACAGCGTTGCCGGGTCGCCGCCGGAGAACGCACCGCCGGCATAGGTGGCAAGATCGAGGATGCAGCGTTTCAGGCGCGAGACGATGGCGTCGCTGGCCAGTTTTGGCAGGATCAGCCGGCTGGTCAGGCCGGCGCAGACGATGCCGAGCACGATCTCGGCACAGCGCGCGACAGCGAGGTCGACGACGAGATGCGGCTGTCCGAAAGCGGGCAGGCCGATGATCATTGCGGTGTAGCCGGCCAGGGCGGCGCCATAGGCTTCCGGATTGCGCAGCAGCGACGAGACGAAGGTGCAGATGCCGATCCAGACGGCAAGCACAGTCACCAGCACCCAGGGGTTGGTGCCGAAAACGGTGGTGATGCCGATCGCGGCGATGCCGCCGACCAGCGTGCCGAGCAGCCGGTAGAAGCCCTTCGCCAGCACCATGCCGGCAACCGGCTGGGCGACGATGAACACCGTCATCATGGCCCATTGCGGATGGTCGAGCTTCAGCGCATAGGCTGCCAGCAGCGCGATCAAGCCGGCTGAAACGGTGCGCAAGGCAAAGATCCAGTCGGAGCGCGTCGGCTGCGTCAACCCGGCTAAACTCGTCTCGAAATAGCCTTTCAGCCGCGTCCTGGTCACATGCTCGTCTCCGCAACTGGAGCCTTGTTATGGACCGGCTGGCGGCTAGATATCCAGCACTTCCGTCTCGGCGAATTCGGCGCGTTCCTGGATGAACCGGAAGCGGGCCTCCGGCTTCGTGCCCATCAACGCATCGACGGCATCCTTGGTCGCCGTCTCGGCGTCGATTACATCGATCCTGAGCAGCGTCCGCTTCCTCGGATCCATGGTGGTTTCCTTGAGCTGGGCGGCCATCATCTCGCCCAGACCCTTGAAGCGGCCCAGTTCCACCTTGCCGCGCCCGGTGAATTCGGTGCGCAGGAGCTCGTCCTTGTGGGCGTCGTCTCGGGCATAGGCGACCTTGCCGCCTTGCCTGATCGAGTAAAGCGGCGGCACGGCGAGATAGAGATGGCCGCCACGCACCAGCGCCGGCATCTCCTGGTAGAAGAAGGTGATCAGCAGCGAGGCGATATGGGCGCCGTCGACATCGGCGTCGGTCATGATGATCACGCGGTCGTAGCGCAGATCCTCATCGCGGTACTTCGAACGCGTACCGCAGCCGAGCGCCTGGATCAGGTCTGAAATCTGTTGGTTGGCCGCCAGCTTATCGTTGCCGGCGCTGGCGACGTTGAGGATTTTGCCGCGCAATGGCAGCACGGCCTGGCTGGCGCGGTCGCGCGCCTGCTTGGCCGAGCCGCCGGCCGAGTCGCCTTCGACGATGAACAGTTCTGCACCGGCCGCGGCATTCTGCGTGCAGTCGGCGAGCTTGCCCGGCAGCCGCAGCTTGCGCACCGCGCTCTTGCGCGACACCTCTTTTTCCTGGCGCCGGCGCACCCGCTCGTCGGCGCGTGCGATCACCCATTCGAGCAGCTTCGAGGCTTCCTGCGGATTGTCGGCCAGCCAATGGTCGAACGGATCGCGGATTGCGGTCTCGACAATTCGAATTGCCTCGATCGTCGCCAGCCTATCCTTGGTCTGTCCGACGAATTCCGGCTCGCGGATGAACACCGACAGCATGCCCGCCGCTGAGATCATGACGTCTTCCGAGGTGACGATCGAGGCGCGCTTGTTGCCGACGAGGTCGGCATAGGCGCGCAGGCCTCGCGTCAGCACGTTGCGGAAGCCGGCCTCGTGGGTGCCGCCTTCGCCGGTCGGGATGGTGTTGCAGTAGGAATTGATGAAGCCGTCGCCGCCGAACCAGGTCACCGCCCATTCGAGCGAGCCGTGGCCGCCCTGTTTCTCGCTCTTGCCGGCGAAAATCTCGCGCGTCACCTGGAAGTCGTCGCCGAGCGATGCCTTGAGATAGTCCTTCAGGCCGCCGGGAAAATGGAATTCCGCCTTGGCCGGTGTCTGGTCTTTTTCCTTGATCAGCGACGGATCGCAGGTCCAGCGGATCTCGACGCCGCCGAACAGATAGGCTTTCGAGCGCGTCATACGGTAGAGCCGCGCCGGTTCGAACGCCGCGCCCTTGCCGAAAATCTGCTCGTCGGGGTGGAAGCGGATCTTTGTGCCGCGCCGGTTGTGGACCTCGCCCAACTGTTCCAGGCCGGTCACGGGAACGCCGCGCGAGAATTTTTGCCGATAGAGTTGCCGTCCCCGCGCGACCTCGACCTCGAGATGGTCCGACAGCGCGTTGACCACGGACACGCCGACGCCATGCAGGCCGCCTGATGTCTCGTAAACCTTGGAGTCGAACTTGCCGCCCGAATGCAGCGTCGTCATGATCACTTCAAGCGCCGGCTTCTTGAACTTCGGGTGCGGATCGATCGGGATGCCGCGGCCATTGTCCGTCACGGCGAGATAGCCGTCGGCCGAAAGCTCGACATCGATGAAGGTGGCGTGACCGGCCACCGCTTCGTCCATCGAATTGTCGATGACCTCGGCGAACAGATGGTGCATCGCCTTGTCGTCGGTGCCGCCGATATACATGCCTGGCCGGCGGCGCACCGGTTCCAGCCCTTCCAGCACCTCGATGTCGGCGGCGCTATAGCCCTCGCTGCCGTCCTTGGTCGAGGCAGGACGCTTGGTGGCTTGCACCACCAGTGGATCCGCCGGGCGCGCAGCGGTACGCACCGGCTGCGGCTGCTTGTCCATATTGCCGAAGAGATCGTTGCTGTCGTCCATGCCTGCCATAGGTTCCGGTGCTGCGAATCACCTCGCGATACTGCCACGCTTTTCAGCGCCAAGCGACCGAGGTTCCTGTTCCGTTCGGGGATCTGGGCCCTCTTACCCCAAAACCATTCGATAACCAAGCCGGCGGAAATAGATCCGATACCAACGCCCGGGATTCCTGATTCTTTAACAATGCCGCCTAACGTGAGCCCAACTAAATAAGAAACTGCTGATATCAGGGGTTTAGGCGTGAGGGGCAAGGCCATATCGATGATCGGCATCGCCGCCGTTTTCGGCGCGATCTCGATCTTTGCCGCGGATTTCTGGGTCAAAAGCCAGGCCAAGGCCGATTCCGAAGAGAAGACGTCGTCGATTCCGGCACCTGTCGTGCCGAAAGTCGAATTCAAGACCATCGTGGTGGCGAATGCCCCGTTGCGCTACGGCATGGAGCTCGACCGCGCGCAGCTCAGCGAAATCCCGTGGTCGCAAGAGTCCGTGCCGCAGGGCGCCTTCACCACCATCAATGCGTTGCTCGCCGACGGCACTCGCGTGGTGCTGTCGCCGATGGAGGTCAACGAACCGGTGCTGCTGACCAAGCTGTCCGGCCCGAATGGCCGCGCGACGCTCTCCAACATGATGACGCCCGGAATGCGGGCGGTCACCATCCGCACCGACGAGATCGCCGGAGTCGGCGGCTTCGTCACGCCCGGTGACCGCGTTGACGTGGTGCTGACGCGCGATGCCGGCGAAATCCAGGAAGTGGCCAAGAATGCGCAAGGCGCTGCCGGTTCCACCATCACCTCCGAGATCGTTGTCGCCGATGCCAAGGTGCTGAGCGTCGGGCAGGGCGCCGACGAGCGCCAGACGACGCCGCAGATCTCCAATTCGGTGACAATCGAGGTGACGACGGACGGCGCGCAGAAAGTAGCGCTGGCCCGCACCGTCGGCACGCTCTCGCTGTCGCTTCGGTCCGCCAGCGAAGGCGCTGACGGCAAGAACGGCGTCACCACCATCTCCTCCTTCGGCGGATCGGTCGCCTCGAATGTGCAGGCCGCGGCCGGCTCGGTGTTCGACGCCGTCACCAAGGAGCCGGAGAAACCGAAGTTCAAGACGGTCATCGTAACGCGCGGCACGAAGGCCGAGGAATACCAGGTTCCTTCGCGGGACCAGAAATAAACCAGTGGGGACTGGGTGAGGGACGGGACAATGTTCGGGCTGTTCATATATCGGGTCATGACGCGGTTGCGCGTTTTGCGCGCCGTGGCTGTCGCGTCTTCGCTGGCCGCTGCGGCGATGCTGGCCTTGGGCGCCTCGGCGGCGAGAGCTGACAACGACGTCGTCTACGTGTCGTCGACCAAGAATGCGTCAATCAAGGTTGCCAAGGGCAAGCCGAAGACGATCATCACCAGTGCTGCCTTCTACCAGATCGTCATCGGCGATCCGGAGATCGCCAACGTCAATCCGCTGACCGACAAATCCTTCTATGTGCTCGGCAACAATCTCGGCACCACCGGGATTGCGCTGTTCGATGAGAAAAAGCAGCTTGTCGGCACCGTCGACATCGAGGTGACGCTCGACACCGACCAACTGGCCAGCACCATTCGCGCCAGCGTGCCGGATGCCAGGATCAAGGTCGGATCGGCCAATGGCCGTGTCGTGCTGTCGGGCGAGGCCGACGATGCCGTCGCCGCCGAAAAGGCAAACAAGATCGCGACGCGCTTTTCCGGTGCCGAGGAGGTGATCAACTCGGTCAACATCTCATCTTCGCAGCAGGTCCAGCTCAACGTCCGCTTTGTCGAGATCAACCGCCAGGCGGGCCAGGATCTGGGTGCCAAATACGCCGCCAATTTCGCCTATGGCCTTGGCGGCCGCGACGTCTCGATCGATCCGGGCACAGTGCCGGCGGCCGGTACTGGCGAGATCATCGGTCGTCTCCTATCGAACGGCGTATCGATCGATATCGCCATCAAGGCGCTGGAAGAGCGCGGCTTAGCGCGGCGACTGGCCGAGCCGAACCTGATCGCCCGGTCCGGCCAGACGGCTAGCTTCCTCGCCGGCGGCGAGTTCCCGATCCCGGTCTCGGAGGACAACGGCAAGATCTCGGTCAGCTACAAGAAATACGGCGTCAGCCTGGATTTCACGCCTACGGTTCTGAAAGACGGGCTGGTCAGCCTTGATATCGCGCCGGAAGTCTCCTCGATCGACGCGTCGGCCTCCTACAATATCGGGACGATCTCGGTTCCTGGCTTCATCGTGCGCCGTGCCAGGACGTCGGTCGACCTGAAGAACGGCCAGAGCTTCATGATCGCTGGACTGCTGCAGTCGCAAAACGACATCACCACGTCGCGCATTCCGGGCCTCGGCAAGATGCCGGTGCTTGGGGCGCTGTTCTCGTCGAAATCCTATCAGCGGCGCGAGACCGACCTCGTCATCATCGTAACGCCCTATCTGGTCAAGCCGGTCGATCCGTCGAAGAAGCTCGTCGAGCCGACAGATGGCACGCAGCCGGCCAGCAATGCCGACTATTTTCTCAACAACACCGAGGAAGTGAAGGATTCCGATGCCGGTCGCACCGTGGCGTTGGCAGACGGCCGCGTCACTCAACCTGCAGCGGCCGCTTCGGCTGGGCATTTCCTCGACCTGCCGAAGGATTGAAGCCATGCGTCTGGTCTTTGGATCGAGCGTCGCCTTGCTGCTGGCCGGCTTTGCCGCTGGCTGCACCAGCGACGACTATGTGCGCAGCGAAGGGCCAACGGCCGGCGCCGGCAATGCGCAGGCCGCCAACACCGTCATGCAGATGGTCGATCCCTGGAAATACGGGGTCCAGAACACCAGGCTCCTGGTGCCGGCCCAACGAGGCAGTGCCGCGGCTGTCACACCCGATCAGGCGGCCGGTGCCAAGGCGTCGCAGTCGACCACAGGCAACTGATTCAACGGGCAACTGGTCAACGGGCGACCTGACAGGCTGACAGAATGGCAAACGGCATCAAGACCAGGAAGATCCTGCTCGTATCGACCGACAGGACGTTTGCGCAGGACACGCGCACCGCATTCTCCGCCTCCGAGATCATACAGCTCTCGACAGTGGAAAAGAACGTTACCGAGTTGCGCGGCGAGATCCAGGAAGCCGACTTCGGCGCCATCATCGTCGACATGGATGCGGCAAGGCTGGAGGAGGTCGAGTCGCTGCAGCGCATCATGCGCCGGCTGGAGGACAAGGTTCCTGTCGTCGTCGTCACCCAGGAGTTCAACGCGGCCGCGGTGCGCATTCTCGTGCAGCTCAAGGTCGCGGATTTCCTGGTCAAGCCGATCACCACGGCCGATCTGGTGCGCTCCGTCGTACGGGCGCTGCAAGGGCCCGGGCGCGAGGAAAACACCGAGTCGCAAATCTATACCTTCATGCCTGCGGCGGGCGGCGTCGGCACCACGACGCTGGCGCTGCAGACCGCCTTCCAGCTGCATCACTCGGTGACGCGCGGCGCGTCGACCTGCGTCGTCGATCTCAACTTCCAGCAGGGCGCCTGTGCCGAATATCTCGACCTCGAACCGCGTTTCGACATCACCGAGATCGAGAACCAGCCCGAGCGTCTCGACCGCCAACTGCTCGACGTGATGCTGTCCAAGCATGCCAGCGGGCTTTGCGTGCTGGCGGCACCGGCGCATCCAGCCGAGATGCGCTCGTTCAAGACCGATGTCGTGGTGCGCATGCTGGATCTCGTTTCGGCCTATTTCGACAATGTCGTCATCGACATGCCCCGCACCTGGTTTCCATGGACGGAGACCGTGCTGCTCGGTTCCAACAAGCTCTACATCGTCGCGGAAATGACGGTGCCGTGCCTGCGCCACACCCAGCGGCTGATCCAGGCGGTCTACGAGACGGCCGGCAAGGAAGTGAAGCCGAACGTCATCGTCAACCGTTTCGAACAGAAGATGTTCGATAACGGCATCAAGCAGGCGGACGTCCAGGAAATCCTTGGCGAGCATTTCGTCGGCGGCATCGCCAACAACTACCGGCTGGTGCGCGAAGCAGTCGATCGCGGCGTACCGCTGCACGAGATCGATCCCAACGCCAATGTCGTCAACGATCTGAAGAAGATCATCCTGCCGGAAGAAGCGGTCCCGACCCGGGCGAAATCGCGCTCGCTGTTTGGCATGGGCCGTGGATTACTGAAGAGGAAAGCCGGATGACCAGCCGCTTCTCCACCCTGCAGAACCGCGATGCGCGTCCGCAGCGCGCGCCTGAGACGACGCCGGTCGCCCATCATGCCGTCGTCATACCAACCAGCCGAAAGGCTTTGCCGGCAAAGCCGGAAGCAGCGCTGGCGAAGAATGCCAACAAGGTGCTCGATGCGCGCGTGCGTATCCACCGGCTGCTGCTCGAAGAGATCAATCTTGTCGCGCTGGAGCGTTTGCCGAAGGATGAGATGCGCCGGCAAGTGCATGACTTCGTTTCGGAAAAGACCAAGCAGGAGCGGATGGCGATCAACACCGTCGAGCTTGACGCGCTGGTCGACGACATCGTCGACGAGATGGTCGGCCTCGGTCCGCTCGAGCCGCTGCTCAAGGATCCCGACATCAACGATATCCTGATCAACGGCCACATGAACTGCTTTGTCGAAAAGAAGGGCAAGCTGCAGCCGGTCCACATTCCGTTCAAGGACGAGGCGCATCTCCTGCGCATCGTCAACAAGATCGTCGCCGCGGTCGGTCGCCGCGTCGACGAATCGCAGCCGATGGTCGATGCCCGCATGCTGGACGGCTCGCGCTTCAACGCGGCCATCCGCCCGGTTGCGGTCGACGGTCCGCTGGTGTCGATCCGCAAATTCTCCAAGAACAAGCTCGGCCTGCATAAACTGGTCGAATTCGGCGCCATCACCCAGAACATGGCCGAAGTGCTGGCGGCGGCCGTGCATGCCCGCAAGACGACGATCATTTCGGGCGGCACCGGCACCGGCAAGACGACCATGCTCAATGCACTGTCGGCCTTCATTCCGGAAGACGAGCGGCTGATCACCATCGAGGACGCGGCCGAGCTCCAGCTGCAGCAGCCGCATGTCGCGCGCATGGAAACACGTCCGGCCAACATCGAAGGCCATGGCGAGCTGAAGCAGCGCGACCTGGTCAAGAACGCACTGCGCATGCGCCCCGACCGCGTCATCCTCGGCGAGTGCCGCGGCGAGGAGGCTTTCGACATGCTGCAGGCAATGAACACCGGCCACGAAGGGTCGATGGCGACCATCCATGCCAACACGCCGCGCGACGCCATTTCGCGGCTCGAGCAGATGCTTGGCATGACCGGCATGCCGATGACGGTGCAGTCGATCCGCAGCCAGATCGCCAGCGCGCTCGACCTGATCGTCCAACTGACGCGCCTGTCCGACGGCAAGCGCAAGGTGACCAGTGTCGCCGAGGTGACCGGCATGGAAGGCGATGTCATCCAGATGCAGGAGATCTTCCGCTTCGTGCGCACCGGCATGGAGGCCGACGGCAAGATTCTGGGCCACTACGAGGCGACCGGCATCCGGCCGCGCTTCCTCGAGGACCTGCGCGCCATGGGCATCGAGTTTCCCGGACGATATTTCGAACCCGGCCGGCCGCAGGAGTAGCCAAGTGTTCGATGGAATGAGCGCGATCTATGTCGTCTATGCCGCGGCCGCGCTGACCGGCATCCTGATCGCCGAGGCCTGTTACCTGCTTTATGCCGGCCGCAGCGACAAGCGCACCGCCATCAACCGGCGCATGAGGCTGCAGGAAAACAAGATCAGCCAGGAGCAGGTGCTCGTCCAACTGCGCAAGGAGCGCGGCCTTGACGCGGGCACGCCGCTGTTTTCGGCGGACCGGTTTCGCGCGCTGCGAACCCAGTCGGGCATGATCATGCCGCTGTCGAAATTCCTCATGATCACCTGCGGCGTGGCGATGGCGATGGCCCTGGTCGCCATCTGGTACGGCTTGCCGCCGCTGATGGGGTTCGTCCTGTTCGTGGTGCTCATGCCGCTATTGCCGGTGCTGACGTTGCGTTTCAAGCGCAAGCGCCGGCTGAAGCGGTTCGGCATGCAGTTGCCGGAGGCGCTGGAACTGATCACGCGTGGCCTGAAGGCCGGCCATCCGGTGCCGGTGGCGATCGCCATGGTGGCGCGCGAGATGCCCGACCCGATCGGCAGCGAGTTCGGCGTCATCGCCGACGAAGTGACCTACGGATCCGATCTGGTTTCGGCGTTGAACTCGCTGTTCGACCGGGTCGGCCAGGAGGATCTGCCGTTGTTCGTCACCGCCGTCTCGATCCAGACCAGTTCGGGCGGCAATCTGCGCGAGATCCTCGACGGCCTGGCGACGACGATTCGCGAGCGTGGCAAGCTGCGCCGCAAGGTGCGCGCCATTGCGACAGAAGGCCGGATGTCGGCCTACATTCTGACGGCCGTGCCGGCGTTGCTGTTTGCCGCCATCATGGCACTGATGCCGGGCTTCTACAGCGACGTCTGGGGCGAGCCGAAGACCTGGTATCTGCTTGGCGCGTCGATCACCTGGCTGATGCTGGGCAATTTGATGATGTTCAAGATGTCGAATTTCAAGTTCTGACATGCAGGATTTCATCGAATTCCTCGCCTCGCTTGCGCCGACCTCATTGATGCCGGTGGCCATACTGCTGCTGGCGGTGGGTGCTGCCGCTGTTGCCTGGCCTGTTGTCATGGCGAAGGGCGATCGCAACGAGGTCATGCGCCGGCTCAGGGTCGACAACGGTCCCGTGGCCGCCAAACCGGAGCCGGTGCAAAAGAAGAATACCGGCATCGTGCGCGAGAAGGCGGTGAAGCGGGCGCAGGAATTCTACGCCAGGAGCGATCCGGAAAATGTCGCGCGGCTGCGCATGAAGCTTATCCAGGCGGGCTACATGGAGCCGCGCGCTGTCGGCACGTTCTTCCTGATCCGGTTCACTGCGATGATCGGCACGGCAATAGGCGTGTTTGTGCTCAACCGCTGGATGGCCAGTCCGGACGCAACGATGGCCAGCCGCTGGACATTCGTCATCCTGTCGGGCGCGGCCGGTTATTTCCTGCCCGGCCTGGTGCTGAGCCAGAAAGTGCGGGAACGCAGGCGCGAGTACCGCAACGGCTTTCCCGATTTCATGGACCTGATGATTGTCTGCTCGGATGCCGGCATGAGCATGGAGGCAGGCATAGAGCGCGTCTCCAAGGAACTCGCCAAGACTTATCCCGCGCTCAGCCAGAACCTGCAGCTGGTGTCGCTGGAGCTGAGGGCCGGGCGCAGCCTCGACGATGCGCTGAAGGCGCTCGCCGATCGCCTCAGCCTGGACGAGGTGCGTTCCTTCGCCACGCTGCTGCAGCAGTCCAAGGAACTCGGCACCAGCCTGTCGGGGGCGCTGCGCGTCTTCTCCGACGACATGCGCCATAAGCGTATGTCGTTGGCCGAGGAAAAGGCGCACGCTCTGCCTGCCAAGATGTCGGTGCCCGTGGTTGTGTGCATCCTGCCGGTGGTGCTGATGATCGCGGCCATTCCAGTCATCGTCAAAATGACGGCGCACTAGCGAGCGCTCCACAAAAGCCCTAGCAAGGGGCTGACAAACCATTGTCCTGACCGAACCCGGCTTTGCAGGTGAGAAAGTCCATGCTGCTGCGCACCCTCTTCCTTGGCCTTGCCGCGGCCAGCCTGTCGCCCGCCTGGGCCGTGGCCGGCGATTGCGGCGATGCCGCCGCCTTGGTGCAGCAGGCCTATCCCAAAGCTCGAAAGAGCGCCGACGGCACCTCGTTCACGCTCGAACCCCACACCAGCATTGCCCTGACATTCGCGTATGGCGATCCGCCAGGGCTGGTTTGCAAGATCTGGCCCGCCCATGACGACCTGCTGTTGGTCGCAGTGCCGCTGATGGACGGGTCCCAACCCAGCGACTACGCGCATGCCGGCGATATCGAGCTTTTGATTGTCGACAGGAAGAGCTGGCAGGTGCGCCAGCGCCTGCTCCAGCCCGGGCTGATGAATGATGATGCCATCGCCATCCGCCAGGTGGAGCTTGATACCGGCCGCTATGCGCTGGCGCCCGATGTTACTGCCTTTGGCCTGCGCATCGAAATGGCAAACAATTCGCTGCCTAATCCGTTCAGTGAAACCGACCTGCGGCTCTATGCCGTCGATGGCGATTCCCTGAGGATGGTGCTCGATGGCCTGGTCGTGGCCGGCAATGGCGGCGAGGGTGATACCAATTGCGCCGGATCCTTCCATACCAGTCGGGTTAGCCTGGCGATGAGCCCGGCCAAACATCATGGCTACCACGACATAACGGTGGTCGAGCGAATGGATACCGACAATCCGTTGCCCGACAAGGATGGCGAGTGCCAGTCCCATCCCGGCAAGTCCGTGAGCCAAACCTACCGGCTACGCTATGACGGCAGCCGGTATACGGCTCCTGCGGGGCTCGAAGCCCTGGAGCCGTGAGGACGCCGCTGGCTGCGACTGAAGCACCGCGGCCTGGTGGTTAATGGCTGGTGTGCCCGAAGCCGAATTTTGGCGGCGTTTCGGCACCGAAGTTTAATCGCCGCTGATATATTGTGTTTCCTGAAGAACGACCCGGCAAATCGGGCGATGAGGCAGGGGCATGCGTCACAATAATTTCCCGGCAATGGCCACGATGGCGGCCGTCTTGATGATGTCTGGCTGTTCGACGAGTGGCGTCGACACCACCAAGACCACCGCCATCCAACCGGCGGCTAAAGACACCGAAACCTCCGATCTGGCGCAAGGCAAGGCGCAGTTTCGCGACGCCAATTACGGCCTCGCCGAAAAGCACTTCCGCAAGGCCGTCGAGTTGAAGGCCGACAATGCGGAGGCCTGGATGGGGCTCGCGGCTTCCTATGATGAACTCGGCCGCTTCGACTTCGCCGACCGTGCCTACGGCCAGCTTCTGAAAGTCGCCGGTCGCAGGCCGCAGATCGTCAACAATATGGGTTATTCGCAACTGCTGCGCGGCAATCGCAAGAAGGCCAAGGCGCTGCTGCTCGAAGCGAAGGCCGGCATGGCCGATCCCACCGTCGTCAACGCCAACCTCGCTCTCCTGAACAAGGGTTGATCTCGCGTCCAATGGTCCGGTTTCGGGACACGTGCCATCGACGCTTTGTAAACCCTATCTGCAGGTTGCATCGATGGATCGCCTGAAAACCCGTATCTGGGGGCAGCCGCTGACCTAGAATGCAGCGCAACCGCCGACGCTCGAGAGGCCCTTGCCCGATATGCTGGACTTCAGTTCGCTCCTGCTCGCAGCCGCGCTGTCGGGCATATGCCTCAGCGTCACCATGTTTGCGATCTGGTTCACCGCGCCCAAGGCAGGTTTCGTGCTGACGGTGGCGTGCGGAATTCTGGTGCTCGTCGCGCATGTGATCCTGTTCTGGCGGTACACCAAGGACCCCGATCCGCTGCTTTGCCAGATCGTGCTTGCGCTGCTCAGCCTGGGGTTCCTGATCCTCTGCTTGTCGGCCATGCAATATCTCGGCGTGCCCGGCTACAGGCGCGCCGTTGCACCGGCGCTTGCCGCCATGACTATCTGTGCCGCTGTCACTTTCCTTGGCTTTGACGGCGTTGGCTTCATCATCACCTACACCACGGTGACGGCGCTGCTGTCGGCGATCGGCGCCATGTTCTGGATCAACGGCAGTCACGATCGCCGCATCCTGCTGGTGGTTTCGTTTCTGAGCGGCACCTGCGCGATGTCGTTTGCGCTTTGCGGCGTGGTTCTGCTGACCAAGGGGCAATGGACGCTCGCGGTTGCGCCCGACAATTGGGCCGAACGATTGAATTCCGTCGTGGCGGTGGCCTGCATGACCGGGCTCGGAGCATTGACGCTCTCCCTCCATCATCTGCAGGCGCAGATCGAGCTCAAGGCCGAGACCATGACCGACCCGCTGACAGGGTTGCTGAACCGCCGGGCATTGACGTCGCTTTACGGCGAGCGGAGTTTCGGTCCATTCATGTCCATCGTCATGTTCGACCTAGACCACTTCAAGCGGACGAACGATGTCTACGGTCACCCGGTTGGAGATCAGGTCTTGTGCCGTTTTGCCGCCGTCATCAAGAAATATGCCCGGCCCGGCGTCGACGCTTTTCGCCTTGGCGGCGAGGAGTTCGCAGTCGTCATGTCGCGGATGACGGACGAAAAGGCCTACGATCTCGCCAGCAAGATCGGCGTGGCTTTCGGCGCCGAAATCGTCCCCACCCAGCTCGGCAAATTGCGCAGCACGGTCAGCGGCGGCATCGGCTTTGGCGAGGCAAGCGGCAGCAGCCTCGACAACGTGCTCACCGAGGCAGACGCGGCGCTCTATGCCGCCAAACGCGCCGGACGAAATTGCGTCATCAGCCGCAAGAGGATGGGCAAGGCCGAGCCGATCAAGCCGGCCTTGCGCTCAGCGTAAATTACTCCGCGGCCCCCAGATAGTCGGACAGCGGCGGGCACGAGCAGACCAGGTTGCGGTCGCCGGCGACATTGTCGATGCGTGACACCGGAGGCCAGTACTTGGCTGCCGTGTCGGCGTCGCCGGCCGGATAGGCCGCTTCCAGGCGCGAGTAGGGATGGTTCCACTGGCCGGCCAGCGCCTCGGCGGCGGTGTGCGGCGCGTTGACCAGCGGATTGTCGGCCAAAGGCCATTCGCCCCTGGCGACTTTTGCTGCCTCTGCCGATATGGCGATCATGGCCTCGCAGAAGCGATCGATTTCCCGCTTGGGCTCGGACTCGGTCGGCTCCACCATCAGCGTGCCGGCGACCGGGAACGACATGGTCGGCGCGTGAAAACCATAATCGATCAGCCGCTTGGCGACATCGTCGACACTGATGCCTGCACTCTCCTTGAGCACACGGGTGTCGAGGATGCATTCATGCGCGACGCGTCCCTGCCTGCCCTTGTAGAGCACCGGGAAATGCGCACTGAGCCGCGTCGCGATGTAGTTGGCGGAAAGGATCGCCGTTTCGGTCGCCTGCTTCAGGCCCGAGGCGCCCATCATGCGGATATACATCCAGGTGATCGGCAGGATCGAGGCGCTGCCGAAGGGGGCGGCGGAGACGGCGTGCGCCGAGCCTTCGGTGACATGGCCGGGCAAATACGGCTTCAAATGCGCCTTGACGCCGATCGGCCCGATGCCGGGTCCGCCGCCGCCATGCGGAATGCAGAAGGTCTTGTGCAGGTTCATGTGGCAGACATCGGCGCCGATGTCGCCGGGACGGGCAAGCCCGACCAGCGCGTTGAGGTTGGCACCGTCGAAATAGACCTGGCCGCCATGCTCATGGATCAGCGCGCAGAGATCGCGTGCGCCTTCCTCGAACACGCCATGCGTCGAGGGATAGGTGAACATCAGCGCTGCGAGATTTTGCGCATGCTCAGTCGCCTTGGCCTTCATGTCGTCCATGTCGATGTTGCCGTCTTCGGTGCAGCGCACGACGACGACGCTCATGCCGGCCATCGCCGCGCTCGCGGGATTGGTGCCATGCGCCGAGGAGGGGATCAGGCAGACGGTGCGGTGGTTGTCGCCGCGCGAGCGGTGATAGCCGCGGATGGCGAGCAGTCCGGCATATTCGCCCTGGCTGCCGGCATTGGGCTGCAAGGTGACGGCGTCGAAGCCGGTGATCTCCGACAGCCAGCCCTCCAGCTCGCCGATCATGGCACGGTAGCCTGCCGAGTGCGCGGCCGGGGCGAAAGGGTGCAGATTGGCAATGCTCGGCCAGCTCACCGGCATCATCTCGGCGGCGGCGTTGAGCTTCATGGTGCAGGATCCCAGCGGGATCATGGCGCGGTCGAGCGCCAGGTCCTTGTCGGCCAGCCGGCGCAGGAAGCGCATCATCTCGGTTTCCGACTTGTTTTCGTGGAAAACAGGCTGGGTCAGGAACTCCTTGCCGCGCGGCTTGCCGGGCACCGTGCTGTCGGCGGAGGCACCAGCCTTGGCGCCGAACAGGGCCGCGATTGCGTCGAGATCGGCCTCGGTGGAGGTTTCGTCGAAGGCGATGCCGATGTGGTCGGCATCGACGGCACGCAGCAATCTGCCGCCCTTTTCAGCGGCGGCGGCGATCGAAGCTGCCTTGCCCTTCACCTCGGCCGTCACCGTGTCGAAGCGGCTTGACCCGAGCACGGAGATGTTTGCTGCTTTGAGCCCGGCGGCAAGACGATTGGCCAACGTGTGGATGCGCCCGGCAATCGCCTGCAGCCCGGCGGGGCCGTGCCAGATGGCATAGGCGGTCGCCATATTGGCGAGCAGCGCCTGCGCGGTGCAGATGTTGGAGGTCGCCTTGTCGCGGCGGATATGCTGTTCACGCGTCTGCAAGGCAAGCCGGTATCCGGGCCGGCCCTTGCTGTCGGTGGACTGGCCGACCAGGCGGCCAGGCATCAGCCGCGTCAGCCTGTCGGAGACGGCGCAATAGGCCGCGTGCGGGCCGCCAAAGCCCATCGGCACGCCAAAGCGCTGCATCGGGCCGACGGCGATGTCGGCGCCAAGCTTGGCCGGCGCGTCGGTCAGCGTCAGGCCGAGCGGGTCGGCGATGAAGACGACGAGGGCGCCGGTCGCGTGTGCCTTGTCGATCGCTGCCTTGTGGTCGCCATAGACGCCAAATGTATCCGGCCAGGAGACAAGCAGGGCGGCGGTGTTGTCGTCGATCGTCTCGCCATCGATCTCGATGCCGAGCGGCTCGGCGCGGGTGCGCACCACGTCCAGCGTCTGCGGGTGCGGCGTGCCGGCAAGTGCTACCTTGGTGCGCTTGTCGCGGTGATGGCGCAGCGCAATGCCGACCGCCTCGGCCACGGCGGTTGCTTCATCCAGCAGCGACGCCGATGCCACCGGCAGGCCGGTCAGTTCGGTGACCAGGGTCTGGAAGTTGAACAGCATTTCCAACCGGCCCTGGCTGATCTCGGCCTGATAGGGCGTGTAGGCCGTATACCAGGCCGGGTTCTCGAACAGATTGCGCTGGATAACCGGCGGCACATGGACGCCGTGATAACCGGCGCCGATGAAGCTCTTCAGCACCGTATTCCCGGCCATGACAGCCGAAAGCTCAGCCAGCGCTTCCGCCTCGCTCGCTGGTGCCGGCAGGGCAAGCGGCCGATCGAGCCGGATCGACTTCGGGACGGACTGGCTGATCAGCGTCTCGATCGAGGGCACGCCGATGGCGGCCAGCATGGCTCTGGTATCGTTGAGGCCGGGACCGATATGGCGGGCCGAGAAGGGGTAGGGTGCTGCGGTCATCTCAATAAGTCCTGATATCAACCGATATGGGCTTTGTAGGCGGCCTCATCCATGAGACCGGCGAGCTGGCTTTCGTCGGCAAGCTTCATCTTCCACAGCCAGCCGGCCCCTGTTGCGGCCGAATTGACCAGTGACGGATCCGACGACAGCGTGCCGTTGGCCTCGGTGATCTCGCCGTCGACTGGTGCATAGACATCGGACGCCGCCTTGACGGATTCGACCACGACGGCGGTGTCGCCCTTGGTCAATTTCTTTCCCGTCTCCGGCAGTTCGACGAAGACGAGGTCGCCGAGCTGCTCCTGCGCGTAATCAGTGATGCCGACCGTGGCGATGCCGCCCTCGACGCGGAGCCACTCGTGATCTGATGTGAAATAGGTTGTTGCCATTGAGATCATCCTTTTCGGTAGCGATGCGGTGTGAAGGGCAGGGAGCTGATATCGACTGGGATTTTCGTGCCGCGCACATCGGCGAAAACCCGAATTCCGGGCTTTGCCAGAGGTGTCGAGACATAGCCCATGGCGACCGGATGGCCGGCCGAGGGGCCGAAGCCGCCCGACGTGACATGGCCGGCCGGGTTGCCGTCGGCGTCGAAGAGCGCGGCACCGCCACGCACCGGTTGGCGGCCTTCCGGCTTCAAACCGACGCGCTTTTGCGCGGGTCCTCGTTCCACCGCGGCGCGGAGCGCATCGGCGCCGATGAAAGTGCCGGAAGCGCGGATGTCCTTTGGGATTGCCCACATCAAGGCGGCGCTGGCCGGGTCGGTTTCCGGTGTGATGTCCTGGCCATGCAGGCAGAGACCGGCCTCCAGGCGCAGGCTGTCGCGCGCGGCCAGGCCGATCCACAGCACGCGCTCGTCTCCGAGCAGCTTCGCGACGAGGTCGCGTGCATCGGCCTCCGGCAAGCCGATCTCGAACCCGTCCTCGCCGGTATAGCCCGACCGGCTCATGAACCAGTTCTTGCGCGGTTCGACCCCATGCATGAACAGCAGCGAGCCGGTCTCGATGCCGGCGCGGGAAAGGGCGGCCCAGGCTTCAGGACCCTGGATGGCCAGGAAGACGCGGTCGAGCGGCTCGATCCTGGCGTCGAAATCCGCGGCAAGTGCACGCAAATGCTTTTCGTCGCCTACGGCGTTGCCGGCATTGGCGACCACCATGAACCTGGCATCGCCAAGCCTGGTGACGATCAGGTCGTCGAGGATGCCGCCTGCTTCGTTGAGGAAAAAGGACAGTTTGGATTGCGAGATTTCGAGCGCGCCGGCATCCAGTGGGCAGGCACGGTTGAGCAGTGCCGCCGCTTCCGGTCCGCTGACCTCGAACAGCTTCATATGCGAGATGTCGAACAGGCCGGCCTGCTCGCGGGTGTGAAGGTGTTCCTTCATGACGCCGGCCGGATAGGTCAGCGGCATCGACCAGCCGGCAAAGGCGCCGAAGCGCGCACCGGCGGCCATATGGATATCTTCAAGGGGAAGGTGTTTTGTGTCGTCGCCCGTCATGTCGTCTCCAGAGTCGCACGCAATCGGTCGCGAATGGCGACCAGTCCGTGCCCCTCTGTCTGAAGCCTGAGAGACTCGCGCAGCCGGAACTCTGTCAGCGGCGCTTACACCTTCGGCGCGGGGGCAAGCCCCGACTTTCCAGAGTGTCTTTCCCGTCTACGGTTCTTTTGCCTGAGAGATTTCGGGCGATTTCCCCTTCGGCGACAGCTCTCGCTGTTCTCTCCCGCAAACAGGTAGGACTCAAGACCCTGAGTCCTCGACGCGCCATCCATAGCTTGCGCGCGACGGCTTGTCACCTGTCAGCAACATCTAAAGCGCGTGCATGTCGTTCTTCAAACCGCGGCACGCTGTCAGGCGACATGCGTTGGCGACAAGTCTTCACTAACCACGCCGTTTGCCGGTTTTTCAAGACACTGCTGATATGTTGGCTTGTATGACGCTATCGGGCCGGCGCTTGGCGACGGCGGACGGGGACGACAAATGGGCGAATTGATCATGAGCGCGCCGGTGGCCGGGCTGACCTCGAAAAGCCGCATCGCCGCGGAGGACGTGGCGATGTTGCGCCATGAAGTGTTCGGCGACGGCGTCGTGACGCGTGGCGAGGCCGAGGCGCTGTTCGCGCTCGATGCCACGGCGAAGGACAAATGCCAGGAATGGCCGCCCTTCTTCATTGAGGCGGTCACCGACTATATCGTCCACCAGGAAAAGCCGTCGGGCTATATCTCGCAGGACAATGCCGACTGGCTGATCCGCACGATCTCGCGCGACGGCATGGTCGACAGCCGGACCGAACTCGAATTGCTGGTGCATGTGCTGGAACAGGCGAAATCGTCGCCGGCCCAGCTTTGTGTGTATGCGCTGGAGCAGGTGGCGCATGCCGTCATTGACGGCAAGGGGCCGCTGATGCTCGGCGGCGTGCTGGCTCCGGGCCTCGTCGCGCAGGCGGAGGTCGAGCTTTTGCGCCGGATCCTCCATGCCCATGGCGGCGACGGCAACATCGCCATCACGCGCGCCGAGGCCGAGGTGCTGCTCAAGATCAACGAGCGGACTGCTCAAGGACAAAACGATCCGTCCTGGAACGAGCTGTTCGTCAAGGCGATCGCCAATTTCGTCATGTGCTCGGCCGGCTACGAAGCACCGACGCGCGACGTGGCGCTGCGCCATGACGCCTTCCTCGAACATGCCGATCCGGAAATCGGCGGCTTCTTCAGCCGCATGATCTCCGGCGGGCTTGCCGGCATCATGGAGGCCTACCGATCTCCTGGCGACATCGAAGCCGAATGGGAAGCCAAGAACAGGGCGGCCGAGGCCCTGGCCCGCCGTGCCGAGACGATCGATGCCGGCGAAGCCGGCTGGCTGATCGAACATATCGGCGTCGACAGGCCACTTTACGAGAACGAACGCGCGCTGCTGACCCTGATCAAGCACGCCTCGCCGGAAATTCACCCGGCGCTCAGGCCGCTGCTCGACAAGGTTGCCTGACCGGCCAGGGATTGCTTAATCGGTTCCGGGATGCTGGTCAGATCTGATCGACGTCGACGTATATCCGGGCCAGGCCTTCCCGGACGGTCGACATGGCATCGGCGACACTGATGTCGATGTGGTCATGCATGAGCCTTGCGGCCGTGTCGGCATCGCGAGCTACCATGGCTCGGGCGATTTCGCTGTGTTCGGTGTAGGTCGTCGACAGTCGCCGGTGCTTCTCCACTTCGATCTTGCGAACGAAATGGATGCGCGTGTTGATGCCTTCGAGCATGCGCGCCAGTTCGGGATTGCCTGACAGCCTGGCGATGCGGATGTGAAACTCCTCGTCCCTGGCGGTCAGCTCGGCGCTGGAAAACGAGTCGGCGCGCGCCATGGTGAGCGTCCACCAGTCGACGAGCGCGGCGAGCTCTTCATTGGTCGCGCGCTGGATCGCCAGCCTGACGGAGCGCTCCTCAAGCACCGCCCGCACGTCGGAAAGATTGACGACCTCGTCGACATCGAAGCCGCGGCAAAAGAAGCCGCGATTGGTCTGGAAGGTGATGAGTTCCTCCGTGACCAGCCGCTGGAGGGCCTCCCGGATCGGGCTGCGGCTGACATTCAGCCTCGCGGCAAGCGCCACTTCGTTGATGCGCTCGTTCGGCTTGAAGCGATAGTCCATCGCCATGCGACGGATCTCTTCATAGACGCGCGGGCCGGTCTTGATCGGCTTGGATGCCAACGCCGCATCGTCGTCCTGGTTGCTGTGCCTGGTGGGTCGGAGCATGGCGTCGGTCAAGCCTTTGCGGCGCTTGGTTCGGCGAACCGCGCCTGTGTGGGAAGGATACCGTCGAGGGCGATCGGCGCAGCCCGGCCGGCGATCAGTTCGGCGACGATGCGGGCCGATCCATGCGCCATCGTCCATCCAATATGGCCGTGGCCGGTGTTCAGCCAGAGGTTCTTGATGTTGCGCAGGCCGAGGATCGGCAGATTGTCGGGCGTCATGGGTCTCAGGCAGGCCCGCATTTCGGCGCGATCATAGGCGATACCGCGCGGGAACAGGTCCTGCGTGACGCGCTTCATGAAGGCGAAATCCGAAGACTTGTGGCTGCGATCATAGCCCGCGAATTCCGCGGTGGCGGTGACGCGGATGCGATCGCCCATCGGCGTGATGGCAACGAGATTGTGCTCATCGATGACGGGGAGTTTTGGAGCCAGCGCCGGGTCGACGATGGGAATGGTCAGGGAATATCCTTTGACCGGATAGATCGGCAAACCAAGGCCGATCTTGCGGGCGAGGATCGGGCTTTCGGCGCCGAGACACAGAACGTAGGCGTCGGCCAGAAATTCTCCCTTGTCGGTGACGACCTGGATGATCGCGTCATTCCTGCGTTCGATCCCGACGATCCTCGTGCTTGTCAGGATCTTGCCGCCCCTCGTTTCGACGATGGCCGCCAGCGCGCGCGTGAACTTGGCGGCGTCGCCGGTTTCATCGGTTGGACACATTATGCCGCCGGCAATGCTGCCGCGCGACGAAGCCAGCGCCGGCTCGCGGTCAATGATTTCCTGTGCGTCGACAATGCGGATCTCCTGGCCGTCGGCCTCCAGCAGGCGCATGTTGGCGACGCCCTTGTCGAGCGCCTGACGGCTGCGGTGGAAGTAAAGGATGCCGGCCGAGGTCCTGTCGTATTGGATCGATTCTTCCCTGACGACCGCCTGCAGGACCGATTGGGAATGGACCGCAAGCCGATGTTTGAGGAGGGTGTTGCGACGCGCTTTGGCGGCCGTGCATTCCCTGAGGAAGCGCAGCGACCAGCTGTAGAGATGCGGGTCGGCGGAAAGTTTGAAGCGAAGCGCCTGGTCTTTCAGGAACAGCGACTTCAGCAGGATTTTTGGCGCGGCTGGTGATGACCAGACGAAGGAGTGACCGGGCGCGATCATGCCTGCATTTGCCCAGCTCGCGCCCTCGGCCACCTGCGGTGCCTGCTCGAGAACAGTGACCGCGTGGCCGTCCTTTTGCAACTGATAAGCGGTGGTGATCCCGACCACGCCGCCGCCCAAGATCAATACGCGCATTGCTGTCCCGAAGGGGTGTGTTCCTATTGTCGACAATTCAATAGGAAGACGCCGATCCCTGTCAACGGTGAATGGGTCGGCGACGGACAAGCGATCCGCGCAAGCGCAAAATTCAGGCGTTTACCGGTTCCCAGGATCTGCACAGAGCCCTTGACAGTTTCGGCAATATCGCCGTTTCTATTGTCGACAATTCTGATTGGCATCAGGGAGGGGACTGCGCCATGGACGCCCCGGTTAGCCGCGCCGACGACACGCTTGTCCTCGACAAGGAACACATTCCGTTCAAGACCGATGACGGTATCGGCACGCGCGCCAATCTCGGCCTGCTCGTGCTGCGGACCGACCAGACCATCGAGGATGAATTCCGGTATGCGCTGCCCGCGCGCGACATCGCGCTGTACGAGGCGCGGCTCTACAGCGATGTCGAGATCACACCGGAAAACCTGATGAAAATGTCGGCGGTAATCCCGGCAACGGTGGGACTCTTGCCCGACGTCAAGTTCGATGTGATCGGCTTTGCCTGCACGTCGGGAGCGCTGGTCATCGGCGAGGATAAGGTTGCCGAGCGCGTTCACGAGGTGCTGCCTGGTGTGCAGGTGACCAATCCGGTGACCGCGGCACGCGCCGCGCTGAAGGCCCTGGGGGTCTCGAGGATCGCGCTGCTCACCCCTTACTTGGCGAAAATCAATCATTCGCTGCGGGCATCGCTGATGGCGCGGGGGATGGATATTCCGGTCATGGGCTCCTTCAACGAGGCGGACGACAATGTCGTTGCACGCATCACGCCGGCATCGGTCAAGCAGGCCATCTTGGAAATCGGTGCGTCGAGCGACTGTGATGCGGTGTTCGTTTCCTGCACCAGCATGCGCGTTGCCCGCATCATCGAGGAGGTCGAGAAGGAGTTGGGGAAACCGGTCACCTCCAGCAACCATGCACTTGCCTGGCATATGCTGCGGCTTGGCGGCATTGGCGAGCAGATTGCCGGAAAAGGCGAGCTGTTTCGCCGCTCGCTAGGCTAGCATCTTCAGCGCCGGATTTGCGGTGTGCAGCTCAGATCCCGCCGTACCAGTCATAGCCATTGTCTTCCCAATAGCCGCCCCTGCCACCGCCGACATCGGCAAAGCCGTCGACCAGTTCGATCTTGTAGAGATATTTCGGCATCTTGTAGCCGAGCTGGCGCTCGACGCGAACCCGCAGCGGCGCGCCGTTCTCGACCGGCAGCGGCTTGCCGTTCAGGCCGTAGGCGAGGATCGTCTGCGGGTGACGGGCATCGATGAGGTCGATGGTGCCGTAATATTTGATGTCGCCCGACAGGCTGCGGTCGATCGTGTCGAGGCAATGGAACATGACATAGCGCGCCTGCGGTTTGACCACCGCCTGGTCCAGCACCAGCGACAGCGGCGTGCCGGTCCATTTGGCTATGCAGCTCCAGCCTTCGACGCAGTCATGGCGGGTGATCTGGGTGCGGCTTGGCATGTTCTGGAGCTGCTCGCGGCTGAGCGACAGCGGCTTTTCGACAAGACCCGTCACTTCCAGACGCCAGTCGGCGAAATTGTTGGCGAGCAGGCCCTTGTAGACGTCGTCATCGGGAGCGGTGACGCCGTTCGGCCGCTGCGGCTGGCGGATATCGGCCTCGGTGAATTCCGGCGCCAGCGCACCGCGTCCGGCGAGCAGGCGTTGCGCCCGGTATGTCAGGCCATTGGCGTTTTCGAGGAAACTGCGCAGGCCGCTGCCGACGCTTAGCTGGCTGTCAAAGGCGTCGCAGCCCGACAGCATGATACCGGAAGCGCCAAGGCCGGCAGCGGTCAGGAATTTGCGGCGGCTGATCTCAAACTTCGCCATGTCAGGCACTCCTCTCGGCTGTATTGTCGTCCTGTGCGGGAGGATCGGTGCGGTACCAGCCGGTGATGATCGAGCGCAGCTCGTTGATCGGGCCGGCGGCCAGGATCATCAGGATATGGACGACGAAGAAGGCGACCAGCAGCACCATGACGGTGAAATGGATGGTGCGTGCCGTCTGCCGGCCACCGAGCAGATCGTTGAGGAAAGGCAGCACCGAGTTCATGCTTGGCGACATCGCCAGACCGGTGATGATCATCAGCGGCAGCAGCACGAACAGAACCCCGCCATAGGCCATCTTCTGCAGCGTGTTGTATTCGCGCGTGTGATGGAATTTGAGCTTGGCGTGGTCGACGATGTCTTGCGGCAACCGCTTCAAATCGTCGAGGCGTGGCGCGAGATCGCGCCGCAAATGGCCGTTCACGGTGCTGGCGACAAACCAGACGATCAACGTCGTGGTGAGTATCCAGGCAAAGAAGAAATGGATGACGCGCGCAGTGCCGAGATCATAGTAGGACGGGATGGTCGCCCAGGACGGGAAGGCGCGGGACGTCTCCTGGCCGGCCGGACCCGACCAGCCGAGCACCCCAGTGGTGTCGAAGCGCTTGCCGAAGATCTCCGTGTAGCCGCGCGGACCCGCATCGGAGTTCTCGGCGCCGATGGCGAAGATGGTGTTGTTGTAATCGAAGCCCGATTGCTTGCCGATATAGAGCTGCGGACGGGCATTGAAGATCTGCAGGCCGGACAACAGCATGAAGAACAGCGAGATCGCCCACAGCCAATGCGTCAGCCGCGTCCAGCGCGACTGCCGGTAAATCAGCGTTTTGTCGTTCGACGCCGAAGCGCCTGGATCGGCGGCGGATTGGCTTCTGGCAACGGATTCCATCGTGTTTCGTCTCCCGGCCTCGCGGCATGGCCTGCGCGCTCATTGTCCTCCTGATACGTCGCGATCCAAACCGATGTTTCATCCGATCACGGATTTATTACGGACCGCCCAGGCTGACGGCGAGATTGACGGCAGCGGCGACGATGACCGTGTTGAAGAAAAACGACAGGATCGAGTGGACAAGCACGACACGACGCATATGCGTCGTCGAGATGTTGGTGTCGGCGGTCTGCGCCGTCATGCCGATCACCGTCGAGAAATAGAGGAAGTCCCAACCCTCCGGCCGTTTGTCGCCCGGAAACAGCAGTCCGCCGACCGGGATTTTCTTCCTGGTCTCGGCATCCATCGCATCGCCATCCATCCAGTAGACATGAGCATAATGGAGCGCTGCCATGGCATGGATGGTGAACCAGCCGAGCGGGATCGACAGCAGCGCGAAGAAGAGCTCGATGGGATGGCTTCTGTCCTTCTGATTGATCAGCAGGAACAATGCGACAACGGCAACGCCGACGACGACAAGCGTCACGGCGAAGATGACCAGCACCGGCTGGTCGGTGGCGCGCGCATTCTTGCTCAGATACCTGCCGGTGAACTTCGGCATCTGGGCGACGACGAGAATGACATAGGCGGCAAAGAACGCGTTGGCGCCGATCGAATAGGCAAGCGGAGCGTGCAGCAGCAACGCCACCAGAAGCGCAAAGACGCCGAAGCAGGCAGACACAGCAAACAGCATGTGGCGCTGCATGGGTTTGTCTATCGGAGCTTCGGCGGCCATGGTGGTTCCAGCCCTGGATAGCGCTAATCCGGTGTGGCCGATTTCATGGCACGCCGCAAGATGCGATCGAGTTCGCCCAGAAACCGCGACCGGTCTTGCGGCGCGAAGCTGGCATTGTAGCCCTTGCTTTCGCCGGTCTCGCGCAGATGCTGCTTCAGGTCGCGCATCGCCACCGCCATGCCGATCGTTTCCGGCGTGAAGGGACGTCCGGTTGGCCCAAGCACATGGGCGCCAAGCGCTACCGCGCGGGCGGCCAGCGGAATGTCGGCGGTGATCACAATGTCGTTGGTGCGTGCATTGTCGACGATCCAGTCGTCGGCGGCATCAGCGCCCTTGGAGACCACGACATTGCGGACCATCGGATCGCGCGACGGCCGCAGGCCGCCATTGGAGACGTAGGTGACAAGGACGCCATGCCGGTCGGCCACTTTTTCGACCTCGGCCTTGACCGGGCAGGCGTCTGCATCGACGAGAATGGCGGGGAGTTCGCTCATGTTTCTTTTCTCCTCCCATTGTGAACCACGGAGGCCGCGGGCCGGTTGGGCCGCGGCCTGCGATCTTCCTCAGTAAACCACGACGCTTCTGATCGATTTGCCCTCATGCATGAGATCGAAACCCTTGTTGATGTCCTCGAGCTTGAGCGTGTGGGTGATCATCGGGTCGATTTGGATCTTGCCGTCCATGTACCAGTCGACGATCTTCGGCACATCGGTGCGGCCGCGCGCGCCGCCGAAGGCGGTGCCCATCCAGGTGCGGCCGGTGACCAGCTGGAACGGCCTGGTCGAGATCTCCTGGCCGGCGCCGGCAACGCCGATGACCACCGACTTGCCCCAGCCGCGATGCGAGGCTTCGAGCGCCTGACGCATCACCTTGGTGCTGCCGGTGCAGTCGAATGT
>NZ_RZRO01000081.1:0-29389 GCF_003997975.1 Mesorhizobium sp. M7A.F.Ca.US.005.03.1.1 | reverse complement strand
CGGCTTCAGCCTGATGCTCAACCTGGCGATCCCGATCGCGCTGGCGACGATCGCGCAGATGTTCGTCATTGCCGGAAACGAGCTCGACCTGTCGATCGGCACTTTCGTCGGCTTCGTCGGCTGTGTCACCGCGACCTGGCTGAAGGACGCGCCGCTGCTCGGCGCCGCCATCCTGCTCGGATCGATCGGCGTCTATGCGCTGCTCGGCGCACTGATCCATCTGCGCAACCTGCCGTCCATCGTGGTGACGCTCGGCATGAGCTTCGTCTGGCAGGGGCTCGCGATTCTCGTCCTGCCCAAACCGGGCGGCAAGGCGCCGGACTGGCTGCTCGGGCTGATGGCGTTCAAGCCGCCTTTCGTGCCGTTTCCGATCATCGCCGCGCTGCTGATCGGCCTCATCGTCCATTTCGGCCTGATGCGCACCTCCTATGGCGTGATCTTGCGCGGCTCGGGCGGCAATCCGGCGGCACTCGGTCGCGCCGGCTGGTCGCTGCTCCGAACCAAGATCGTGCTGTTTGCGCTCGCCGGCCTGTTCGGCGTGCTGTCCGGCATGGCGCTGATCGGCATCACCACCTCGGCCGATGCCAATATCGGCAATGGCTACACGCTGCTGGCGATCGCCGGCGTCATCCTCGGCGGCGGCGAATTCGTCGGCGGCCGGGTGTCGCCGATCGGTGCGGTGATCGGCGCGCTGACGCTGGCGCTGGCCGCCTCGCCGCTGCTCACCTTCATGCACATTCCACCCGACTGGCAGGTGGCCGCCAACGGCGCCATCCTGATCATCGTGCTGGCGGCGCGCGTGCTGATCAGCCGCAAGGAGAGGTGAGCGATGACATCGGTGAGATCGCTGCTTACCAAACCCTGGATCTGGTCGTTCCTCGGCGCGCTGCTGGTGTGGCTGGCGACGATCGCCTTCACCGGCGGCTATGGCGGGGGTGGCATGGTGACGGCAGCCCTTTCGCTGGCGGTATTCACCGTCATTGTCGGCGTCGGCCAGATGTTCGTCATCACGCTGGGACCAGGCAATGTCGACCTGTCGCTGCCGGCCAATATCGGCCTTGCCAGCGCCGTCGCGATGAAGGTGATGGACGGCAACGATTCCATGATCGCGGTCGGGCTTTTGGCGGCACTTGCCTGCGGGGCGGCGATCGGCGCCGCCAACTACCTGCTGATCTGGGCGCTGCGCATCCCGCCGATCATCGCCACGCTATCGGCCAGCTTCATCATCCAGTCGATCGACATCAGCTATGGCCGCGGGCTGCAGATCAAGCCGCCGCCGGGCTTCGCCGATTTTGCCAACTGGCAGGTGCTGGGCATTCCGGTGCTGGCGATCCTCACGGTATTGTTCACCGTCGGCGCGGCCATCGCGCTGCAGCGTATGATCTATGGCCGCTCGGTGCTGGCGATCGGCCAGAACATTCGCGCGGCGTGGCTGGCCGGTGTCAATGTCGGCCGCATCCGCTTCCTCACCTACACGCTGTCGGGCGCGCTCGGCGGCATCGACGGCGCGCTGCTCGCCGGCTATTTCCGCGGCGCCAATGTCGACATCGGCAACGAATACCTGCTGGCCTCGATCGCCGTCGTCGTCATCGGCGGCACGTCGGTCGCCGGCGGCAAGGCCAATGTCCCCGGCGTCTGGGGCGCGGCTTTGTTCCTGGTGCTGCTTTTGACCATGCTCAACACGTTTGGGGTGAGCGCGGGGGTGCGGTTGCTGCTGACGGGGCTGATCATTGTCGGGGTGATCACGGCGGCGGGCGGGCAGAAGGCGCTGCGGTAGCCTCCGCCTTCGTCGTCCCAGACACCTTCAAGGCCAGTAATCATTGTGCCAGGCCGACATCCGGTTCCCTTCGACGTTATGGCGCTGTAAATCCCGTTCGCGTGGCCACGGCCGCTGAATAATGCTGGGAGGTTTGCGTGTCCGATTTTGTGAAGGTCAGCCGCGACGGCGACGTCGCCGTCGTCACCATCGACAATCCGCCGGTCAACGCGCTGAGCTTCCATGTCCGCGAACCGCTGATGCAGGCGCTGGTCGAATTGCGCGACGATGCGTCGGTTGCCGCCATCGTCATTACATGCGCCGGCCGGACCTTTGTCGCCGGTGCCGACATCACCGAGTTCGGCAAGCCGATGCAGCAGCCCGAACTGCGCGCCATCGTGGCGACGCTGGAAACCATCGCCAAGCCGACGGTCGCAGCCATCCACGGCACCGCGCTCGGCGGCGGGCTGGAGCTGGCGCTGGGCTGCCATTTCCGTGTTGCCGATGCCGGCGCCAAGCTCGGCCTGCCGGAAGTCAAACTCGGCCTGCTGCCGGGTGGCGGTGGCACGGTACGGCTGCCGCGCCTTGTCGGCGCGGTGAAGGCGTTGAAGATGATCGTCTCAGGTGCGCCGATCGGCGCGACCGAGGCGCACGCCGCCGGTCTCGTCGATGCCGTCTTCGAAGGCGATCTGACCACGCATGCCGTGAACTTCGCTGGGGAAATCGCCCGCAAGGGTGGTCCCTTCACGCCGGTGCGCGATCGCAATGAAGGACTCAAGCAGGCCGACCTCGCGGCGTTCGACGTCGAGGCTGCGGATCTTGCCAGGAAAGCGCGCGGGCTCGAGGCACCGATCGCTTGCGCGCAGTCGGTGCGCAATGCCGTCACGCTGCCGTTCGATGCGGCGCTGGCGGCAGAGCGTGCGCTGTTCGTCAAACTGGTCGCCAGCGACCAGTCGCGGGCGCAGCGGCATCTGTTCTTCGCCGAACGTGAGGCGGCAAAGCTTCCGAGCAAGGACATCGTCAAGCGCAGGATCGCCCGCGTCGGCGTCATCGGCGCCGGTACGATGGGGGGCGGCATTGCCATGGCCTTCGCCAATGGCGGCTATTCCGTGATTTTGCTGGAAACCAGCCACGAGGCCCTGCAACGCGGCTTGGCGACCATCGACAGGAACTACTCGGTGTCCGTCACGCGCGGTTCGCTCAGCGAAGACGCCAAGCGGCAACGGCTCGCCCAGTTCAAGGGCTCCACCGACTATGCCGATCTCGCCGACTGCGACCTGATCGTCGAGGCGGTGTTCGAGGACATGGCGGTCAAGAAGGAAGTGTTCGGCAAGCTCGAAGCCGTGGCGAAGCCCGGCGCGATCCTGGCCACCAACACCTCCTATCTCGACATCAACGAAATCGCTGCCTCGACCTCGCGGCCGCAGGATGTGCTCGGCCTGCATTTCTTTTCGCCGGCCAATGTCATGAAGCTCTTGGAGATCGTGCGCGCCGAGAAGACCGCGCCCGATGCGCTGGCGACATCAGTCGACCTGGCGAGGCGGATCGGCAAGGTGGCCGTCGTGGTCGGCGTCTGCCACGGCTTCGTCGGCAACCGCATGCTTGCCGCGCGGGGCTCGGAATCGGAAGCGCTTCTTCTGGAAGGCGCAACGCCCAGCCAGATCGACCAGGTGTTCACCGATTTCGGCTGGCCGATGGGGCCGTTCCAAATGGGCGATCTCGCCGGTCTCGATATTGGCTGGCGCAACCGCAAGGCACGCGGCCAGAAAGCCGTGATCGCCGACACGCTGTGCGAACAAGGACGTTTCGGCCAGAAGACCGGCCGGGGTTTTTACCTCTATGAGGCTGGCGCGCGCACGCCAGTGCCGGATCCCGAGGTTGAAGCGCTGATCCGCGACAAGGCCGCCGAGAAGGGTATCGCACCGCGTGCGATCAGTGCGGAGGAAATCGTAGAGCGCACGCTTTACCCCCTGATCAACGAGGGCGCCAAGATCCTGGAGGAAGGCATAGCGGCCCGTGCGTCCGACATCGATGTCGTCTGGGTCAATGGCTACGGCTTTCCCATCGGCAAGGGCGGACCGATGTTCTGGGTTGGCCTTGAAGGTCCGGCCAGGATCATCGAGCGGCTCGAATACTGGCATCAACGGACGGGCAAGGATGTGTTCAAGCCGGCGCCGTTGCTGAAGCGGATGGCCGAGACCGGGTCGTGGGAAGCCGGCGGTTAGAGAGCCTACCGGATCCGTGCATCGATGATCTCGACGAAGCGCGCGAACAGGCCGGCCTGCGACTTGATCTTGAGCTTGCGGTAGATGTTGCGGCGATGGACCTTCACGGTTCCCGGCACGATGCGCATGGCGCGGGCGATCGACTCCGTCGAATGCCCCTGCAACACCAGGTCGACGACATGCTTTTCGCGCGGCGTCAGCGACAGGCTCTGCCAGATATGGGCGCGGTCGAATTCGTTGACCATAGCGGCCGTCTCGTCCTGCTTCGCTTCCGCCGTTTCGTCGGCCGGAAGAGCAGGCCAGCGCAACCTGATGAAGCTGATCACCGCGGGAGCCATGTCGCGCAGCAATCTGGCATCGGCGGTGCCGAAAGGGCCTGAAGCGCGCAGCCGCATCAGCGACAACACCAGCGCATCCTTGCCCGGCAGCGGCACGAAGAAGCCGACCTCCTCGGCCAGCCTGGTCTGGCTGTAATAGGAGCGGAAATACTCGCTGGCATAGAAACGGTCCGGCGCCAGCTCGCGCATGCGCCAGAACCCTTCCTTGCGCTCGACCGCAGCGTGATGGAACGGATCGAGCAGATACGGCCCTTCCTGATAGAGCGCGACGAACACATGGCTCTCGGTGGGCGAGAAGGTCTCGAACAGCAGCGGCGGGCGCGAGGCGCCGCGATAGCCGAAGATCACGCAGTGGTCGAATCTAACGTGCTGCCGCAGCCACTCGACCAGCGCCTGGCCAAAGAGATCGCCGCTGGTCTCCCGCGTCGTCGCGACGAGCGTGGCGAGCCGGCTGTATTCGTCGCTGCGGGACAATGCATACCCCCTTAAACGAGAAAATAGATCAGATATACCACCTGAGAGGTATATACTAGCCGCCATTGGCTCTGGTAGCGTTCCGATATTGCCCTGTTGCTGGAGCCATCAGCCTTGACCGCAGTGCCCGACATCGAGTTTCGCGGCGTCACCAAGCGCTATGGCGCGGTGACCGCGGTCAGCGGCATCGATCTCGCTGTCCCGCCCTCCGCCTTTGTCGCGCTGCTCGGTCCCTCCGGCTGCGGCAAGACCACCTGCCTGCGCATGATCGGCGGCTTCGAACAGCCGAGCGAAGGCCAGGTGTTCATTCGCGGCCAGGACATGGCCGGCACGCCGCCCTACCGGCGGCCGGTCAACATGGTGTTCCAGCAATACGCGCTGTTTCCGCATCTCGATGTCGAGGACAATGTCGCCTATGGGCTGCGCCAGGCGCGGCCAAGGCTGTCTTCGCGCGAGATCGCCTCAAGGGCGGGCGAGGCGCTCGAAATGGTGCGGCTCGCCGGCTATGGCCGCCGCAAGATCCACGAACTGTCGGGCGGCCAGCAGCAGCGTGTGGCGCTTGCCCGCGCCCTGGTCAACAAGCCGGCGGTGCTCTTGCTCGATGAGCCGCTGGCGGCGCTCGACAAGAAGCTGCGCACCGACATGCAGATCGAGCTGCAGAACCTGCAGCGCGAGATCGGCATCACCTTCGTGCTGGTCACGCACGACCAGGAGGAAGCGCTGTCGATGAGCGATTTCGTCTGCGTCATGAATGGCGGCCGCATCGTCCAGCTCGGGCAGCCGAGCGAGATCTATGACGAACCGGCCGACTTGTTTGTTGCCGATTTCGTCGGCAAGACCAATCTTTTGAGCGGTACCGTCGCCGGGCATACCGGCGATCTGGTGGAGGTGGCGCTTGCCGACGGCACCGTCATTGCGGCGCGCAAACGGACCGCCTTGCAGCAGGGCGAGGTCGTTTCGGTCAGCCTGCGTCCTGAATCGCTCAGTCTCGGCGCCCAGGCAAGCGGCCCATTCAAGGGCATCGTCCGCAACCGGATATTCCTGGGCGCGACGGCGGAATACGCGATCGAGGTCAAGGGCATCGGAACGCTGCTGGCCAAAGCCGATCACCTGATCGGTCACGGCAATCTCTTCAAGCCGGGTGAACCCGTCGCCATCGGCTTTGCCTCCGGAACGCCGCTGGCGTTTGCGGAGACCAAGAACAACGGGGCCAACCAGAGGGTAGATAAACATGTCGAAATCATATCGTGACGGACTGCCGATAAGCCCCGAGAATTTCGTCGACCAGCTGATGCGTTTGAAGCGCGGCTCGATCGGCCGCCGCGACTTTCTCGGTCTCACCGGCCTTGGCATTGCCACTGCGGTGATGGCGCGCGAGATCGGCATCATGCCGACACCGGCCTTTGCCGTGGAAAGCCTTGGCGATCGCATGTCGATCGCCACCTGGCCGAACTATCATGACCCGGCGACCTTCGAGAACTTCAAGAAGGACACCGGCGTCGCCGTCGAGGTCAACGTGTTCGGCTCCAATGAGGAGATGCTGGCCAAGCTGCAGGCCGGGGCCTCGGGCTGGAGCCTGTTCGTGCCGACCAATTACACGATCTCGACCTACAAGAAGCTCGGCATCATCGAGCCGCTGGAGATGGCGAAGCTGCCGAATTTCGACGGCTCGCAAGAGGATCCGCGCTTCACCTCGGAGGGCACGATCGATGGGACGATCTACGCCGTGCCGAAGAACTGGGGCACCACCGGCTTTGCCGTCAACACCCAGAAGCTGACCAAGCCGATGACGAGCTGGAAGGAGTTCTGGGACACCGCCATGGCGGAAGGCGACAGCCGCACCATGGTGCATGACTACCAGCTGACCACGATCGGCAATGCGCTGAAATATTACGGCTACTCGTTCAATTCGCTCAAGCAGGACGAACTGGCCAAGGCGGAGGAGCTGCTGCTGAAGGTCAAGCCGCATCTGTTCGCGGTCTCCTCCGACTACCAGCCGGGGATGCGCGCCGGCGACGCGTGGATGACCATGTGCTGGACGAATGACGGCGCGCAGCTGCATCGCGACATTCCCGAGATCGCCTATGTGCTGGGCAAGGAAGGCGGCGAGATCTGGACCGATTTCTATGCCATTCCGAAAGACGCGCCGAACAAGCCCGCCGGTTACGCGCTGCTCAACTACCTGATGAATCCGCAGGTGGCGGTGAAGGAGCATTTGGCCAATGGTGCGCCGTCGACCGATGCGCGCGTCAACAAGCTGCTGCCCAAGGAGGTGCTCGACAACCCGATCCTCTATCCGGCAGCCGACCTGTTGACGCCGCTGGAATTCGGCGCGGCGGCAACGTTGACCGACCCCGGCCGTGCCGAACTGATGGCGCGCTTCAAGTCGGCCTGAGCCAGGCGGCCTCAAATTCGACTCAGATAATTTGACCGGCGGGGTTATGCCCGCCGGCACCGGGGCAATCTTTCCATGCACGGCAGCCGTCTTCGTAGGAATTTTCTGACCGCCATGCTGCTCGGTCCGGCGACCGCGTGGCTGGTGGTGTTCCTGGTGCTGCCGTTCATCGCCATCGCCGTGTTCAGCGTCGGCGAACGCGCACCGGAAGGCGGCTATCAGGCCGCCTTTACGCTGGCGCAATATGCCAATCTTCCGGCGCGGGCGACCGCCTTCTGGAACACCATGGTGCTGGCGCCGGTGGGAGCGCTCGCCTGCCTGCTCGTCGCTTATCCCGTTGCCTACTATCTCGCCTTGCGCGCGCCGCAGCGCTGGCGGCTGATCCTGCTGGCGCTGGTCGTCATTCCGTTCTGGACCAGCCTGCTGATGCGGACCTATGCCTGGATGTACATTCTGGGCGGGCGCGGCATTCCGGCGCTGCTCGCCTTTGTCGGCATCGAGGATGTCAGGCTGATCAACACGCCGGGCGCGGTGCTGCTCGGCATCGTCTATGGCTACCTGCCGCTGATGATCCTGCCGATCTATGTCAGCCTCGAACGGCTTGACCGCAGGCTGCTGGAAGCCTCCGCCGATCTCGGCGCCACGCCATTATCGACTTTCCTGGGCGTGACCCTGAAACTGTCGTTGCCGGGCGTCATGACCGGCTTCTCGCTGGTCATGATCCTGCTGCTCGGCGAATATCTGATCCCGACGCTGCTTGGCGGCGGCAAGGTGTTCTTCATCGGCAATGCGCTGGTCGACCTGTTCCTGCAATCGCGCAACTGGCCGTTCGGATCGGCCATCGCCATCACACTGGTGCTGGTATCGGTGGTGGTGCTGATTGCCGCAAACCGCATTTCGACCCGGGTTTCGGGCGCGCGCCGGGTGGATCTGATCTGATGCGGGCTTTCGTCATTGCGGTGTTCGCTTTCCTCTATCTGCCGATCGCGCTGGTGGTGCTGTTTTCTTTCAACGCCGGCCACCATGCCAGCGAGTTCACCGGCTTTTCGGTGCAATGGTACGGCAAGGCATTGGCGAACCCGTTCCTGGTCGAAGCGCTGAAGAACAGCCTGTTCATCGCCACCACCAGCGCCTTGCTGGCGGCGCTGTGCGGCACCGCGGCGGCACTCGGCCTGGCGCGCGTCGGCGTGCGGACCCGCGCGGTCTTCGACGCACTTCTGGGCGCCGCGATCGTCGTTCCGGGCGTCGTGATCGGCATTTCGACTCTGGTCGCGCTCGTCCAATTGTTCACCGTCGTCAATCCGTTCCTCGCCTCGATCTGGCCCGACGACCAGCCGCCGCGGCTGGCGCTCGGCTACGGTTCGATCATCGCGGCGCACGGGCTGTTCTCGATGGCGCTGGTGACGATGATCGTCGGCACGCGGCTCGGCAGCCTCGACCGCAATCTGGTCGAGGCGTCGAGCGATCTCTACGCGACGCCGTTGACGACGTTCCGCTCGATCGTCCTGCCGCAGATCATGCCGGCGGTCGTTGCCGGCTTCCTGCTCGCCTTCACCTTCTCCTTCGACGATTTCATCATCGCCTTCTTCGTCGCCGGCGCGCAGACGACGCTGCCGATCTATGTCTTCGCGTCGATCCGGCGCGGCGTGACGCCGGAGATCAACGCCATCGCGACGATCGTGCTCGTCGCTTCCGTGCTGCTCGTGGTGCTTGCCCAATGGCAGTTGCGCCAGCGCAAGCCGTCGAACTGAAAGCCGCATCATGATCCTCAAAGACCGCATCGCCGTGGTGACAGGCGCCGGCTCCGGCATCGGGCGCGCCGGCGCCATGATCATGGGCAGGGAAGGCGCGGTGGTCGTCATCGCCGACAGGGATCAGGCTGCCGGCGAAGCAACGGCTTCGGACATTCGGGCAGCGGGTGGACGGGCCGAGGCGATCAAGACCGATGTCGCTGATGATGCGGCGATCGAACAGCTCATTGCCGGCACGCTCGACAGGCATGGGCGCATCGACATCCTGCACAATCACGCCGGCATCCAGATCGGCGGCACGCTGACCGAAGTGGAGGTCGGCGGCATGGATGCCTCGTGGCGGGTCAATGTGCGGGCGCAGTTCCTGGCGGCGAGACAGGTCATGCCCTCGATGATCGCGCAGGGCGGCGGGGTCATCCTCAACACCGCCTCCAATTCGGGCGTGTTCTACGACCGCGAGATGATCGCCTACGCAACTTCCAAACATGCGGTGGTGGCGATGACACGGCAGATGTCGCTCGACTATGCCCGTCACAATGTCCGCATCAACGCGCTCTGTCCGGGCTGGGTCGACACGCCGTTCAACGAACCGTTCATCGCCCAGATGGGCGGACGCGGGGCGATCGAAACCTATGTCCGCACCAAGATCCCGATGGGCCGCTGGGCCAGCGCCGATGAGATCGCCGAAGCGATCCTGTTCCTTGTCTCCGACCGTTCATCCTTCATGACCGGCCAGGCGCTGGTAATCGACGGCGGTGAAAGTATCGGCTGAGCCTTTTGCTTTCGCTATCAACTCCCCTGTTTTCAAAGCTTGTCCGATATACCACGCAAAGACTTTCACCCATGCCGCTGCTTGCCGGCAGGACTATAGTCCTGCCGGCATGGGACTTCAGTGCCATGGCCGTCCAAGAGTGCGAATTTGTGTTTGATATCAGTAGGTTAAGTTTCTGGCCGGGTGCCAGATCGCGTATTGAGACAGCATTTGTCTAAAGTTTACTCTGCACTATTAGGAATTCCTCATAGGACGGTCGCTTAGCGGTCGGGCCAGGGCGACGATTCCCGAGGAGATTACCATGACAAACCGGAAAACTCTGCTGGCGGCGCTTGCCGCATTGGCGCTCCTGGCATCTCCGGCGCTCGCCGGCAATGGGCACGGCGGTGGCAATGCCGGAGGCAACGGGCACGGCAACGGCGGTAGCAATGGCAACGGCGGCAATGGCAAGAGCGGCGCTTCGCACGGCAAGTCGTCGTCGGCCCCCGGCCAGGTGGCCAAAGCGGACGACACCACGGTCGACAAGACCACCAAGGTCTCGTCCGTGCCCAAAGGCAAGAACATCCACGCCAAGCTTGGCCGGGTGAGCTCGCTGAAGCGCAACATCAATGCCTATATGAACTCGAAGAGCAAGAAATTCGCCGCCCTTCAGGCATTCGTGACGCAGTCCGCCAAAGCCAAGGTCGCTCAGGCCGCCGCCGACGCAGCACAGGCTAAGCTGGATGCGCTGACGTCCCTGACACCCGATCAGATTGCCGCGATGTCGCCCGAAGATCAGGCGGCCCTGCCTGGGAAGATAGCTGCTCTGCAGGCCGAGGTCGCTGCCGACAACGCTGCTGCTGCTGCGGCCGCGGTCGGCACCGATGATGCATCGCTCGACGCGGCATTGGCGGATATGGCCAACAAGCCCGTCGACGCTGCGGTCACGTCCTGGGCTCAAGACGTCCTTGCCGGCAAGATCGACCAGACGGCTGCCGCGATGCAGACGGAAACGACGCCGTAACGAACCGCCGCCGAAACGGTAGTGGTCAGTCAAAGGCAATGCCGCCGGGTTTCACTCGGCGGCATTGCCTTTCCCGCTCATGGTCGGGCTGGCTATCCAGGGATAGCCACCGAGCTGGCGTCCAGGGATAGCCAGGCTCGAAACACTCAGACATGCTTGCGGCCGCCGGTCTCGCGAAACCAGCTGTCGGGGTAGGGGTACCACCAGTCCTGGATCGCGGGCTTGTGGTCGATGATCACCATCTTGGAGCGGCGGAAAGCGTCGAGGCCCTGGCGTCCGAGTTCGCGGCCGAGGCCCGAGGCCTTCCAGCCGCCGAACGGCAGGGCGTCATTGTCGATCAGCGGGTTGTTGACCCAGACCATGCCGGCTTCGAGCCGTTCCGCCGCCTCGTGGGCTTCGGCCAGATCCGATGTGAACACCGAAGCGCCGAGCCCGAACGGGCTGTCATTGGCAAGCCGGATCGCCTCGTCGAAATCCCTGACCCGGCAGATGGCGGCGACGGGTCCAAAACACTCTTCGCGCACGATCGCCATATCAGGGGTGACGCCGGTCAGGATGGTCGGTTCGTAGAACCAGCCGGTGTTGTGCGCCGGCGGGATGCGCCCGCCGGTCACCGCCTCGGCGCCATGAGCGATCGCATCGTCGACAAGGCGCATGACTTTGGTCCGCGCGCTTTCGCTGACCAGCGGGCCGATCTCGGTCTTGTCCATGCCGTTGCCGATGCGCAGCGCCCGCGTCCTTTCGGCGAACAGCGCGACGAAGCGGTCATGCACGGAATCGACGACGAAGAAGCGCTCGGCCGAAGTGCAGACCTGGCCGGTGAGGTGGAAGGCGGCGGTGACGCTGCCGGCCGCCGCGATCTCGAGCGGGGCATGCTCGCTGATGATCAGCGGGTCGCTGCCGCCGGCCTCGATGACGCAAGGCTTCATGCGTTCGGCGCAGGCCACCGCCACCGCCTTGCCTGCGGCGACCGAGCCGGTGAAGGCAACGGCATGGGTGCGGTCGGAGGCGATCAGCGCCTGCGCTGTGGCCGCTCCGCCGGGCAGGCAGGAGACCAGCCCCTCTGGCAGCGAGCGGAACACGGTCATGTAGTCCAGCGTCGACAGCGTCGTCGCCTCGGCCGGCTTGATGATGCAGGCATTGCCGGCGGCGAGCGATGCGGCGACCGTCCAGCACATCAGCAGGATCGGGAAATTGTAGGGCATGATGTGTACGGAGACGCCGTAAGGTTCGTAGCGCGCATACTGGAACGAACCGGCCTGCGTCGTGCCGGCGATCTTGCCGGCATCGTCGCGCGCCATCTCGGCATAGTAGCGGAAGATCGGCGCGCAATTGGCGATCTCGCCGATCGCTTCGGGGTAGGGTTTGCCCATCTCGCGCACCATCAGCTCGGCGCAACGCGTGAAGTCCGCCGCCTCGATGGCGTTGGCGACGGCATGCAGATGCTTGGCCCGGCTCTTGGCGTCGAGCTTCTTCCAGGCGGCCTGCGCCTTCGTCGCGGCCGTGAGTGCGGTATCGATCTCGCCGTCTGTCGCAGCAGAGATAGCGCCGACGGTTTCCAGCGTCGCCGGATCGATCACCGGTTTTGCCGCGCCGGCCATCGACCGGTAGTCCGGATTGACGAAGAAGGTTGGCCGGTCAGGAGAGAAATCCATTTTGTCCTTCTCCATTTATGGAGCCTTTTTGAGAATTCGTCCTGCCGAGGCAGATGGCGTGGCTTTCGAGAACCGGAGCGCAGCGGACATTTAGTCCGTGAGCACCGGAAGCGCAGAAAGCCGCGTCAGGTGTCCGGCAGGGCAGAATTATCGAGAAGGTTCAGCGGATCATGTAGACCTTCTTGATAGTCTCATGGACGGTGCAGACGCCCTTCCAGTCCTGCGGGAAGAACGCTGCCGTATCCGGCTCGATCTCGATGACCTCGCCGGATTCATGCACATAGGTGCAGCGCCCTTCGAGGAAATGGCAGAACTCGTCGCGGGTGACATGGCAGTGCCATTTGCCCGGAGTGCAGACCCAAAGCCCGCATTCGGAGCGGCCTTCCGGCCCCTTGTACAGCAGCTTGCCCGAGGTATGGGATTGGCTCTCGATCATGGTCGGGATGACGCCCCAGTCGACGAGGTCGGTAATGGTAAGCGGGGATTTCATGATGGGGGTTGTCATATCGATTCCTTGGAAATGAGTGCTCAGCGGCACATGAAAGCCTTGATCAGCGTTTGCGTGATGATGGAGATGCCGGTCCAGCCGGCGGGGAAGAATACCAGCGTGCCGGCCTCGACCGCGATCTCCTCGCCGTCGTCATGGACATAGCTGCCGCGTCCCGACAGGAAGTGGCAGAATTCGTCGGCGCCAAAGGTGACCTTGCGCGTGCCCGGCGTGCACGCCCACAGGCCGCATTCGCTCGATCCGTCCGGGTTCTGCGCCAGGATCTTGCCCGAAGCGCGCGGCGAACCGGCGAGCGTGTTGCTGCCCGCGCCCCAGTCTTCCAATTCCACGGCCGAAGCCTTCGGCCAGTGCGGTGTCGACATGTCATCAAGCTCCGTGGTCACGCCAGCATGTAGACGTTGCGCATCGTCTCATGCACGGTGCATTCGCCTCTCCAGCCGGCAGGGAACATGACCACGGTGCCGGTGGAGACTTCTATCACCTCACCGACATCCGACCGGTAGGTCGCGCGGCCGGCGACGAAATGGCACAATTCGTCGCGCGGGATACTGAGGCGCCAGCGGCCTGGCGTGCAGACCCAGATGCCGGATTCCGGCTGGTTGTTCGGGCCTTTGTGCACGAGCCTGCCGGTCGAGTGCGATGCTCCTTCCAATGCGTCGGGTTGGGCGCCCCAGTCGACGAGGTCGGTTCGGGTGGAGGCCTGGTGGAGGTGTGGGGCGGAGGAGGTCATGAGCGTGCTCCATCATTTGGGCGCTCAATCCCGCCCCGTTTTCGCTCTACGAGGCCCCCCTCTGTCCTGCCGGACATCTCCCCCTCAAGGGGGGAGATTGGCAACTTTGGCTTCTGTGTCTCTTCTTCAGCGTTGAAAATTGGCGAAAGCCGCCGCGAAATCCAATCTCCCCCCTTGAGGGGGAGATGGCCGGCAGGCCAGAGGGGGGCGCCTGGGCTCCGCATCTCAATCACAGCAGCGTCTCCAGCAACCCGGCCGCTTTCTCCGGCCCATTCTGCGCGTGCATCTGCGCCGATGTCTTCGCCAGCTTGGCTTTCATCACCGGGTCGGTCAGGCAGGTCTCGATCCTGGCAACCAGCTCGGCATCGGTCCAGTCGTAGCGCGGCATGCCGAAGCCGTGGCCGGTTTCCTCGACGCGGGTGGCGTTGTCGTGGCCGTCCCAGACATAGGGCATGATGATGGCCGGTTTGCCGAAATAGAGGCACTCGGTGAACGAGTTGTTGCCGCCATGGTGGATGACGGCATCGACCTGCGGGATCACCGAGGGCTGCGGAAACCAGCTGTCGACAATGACGTTGCCGGGCACGTCCGTGTACTGGTCCTTGTAGCCGCCGACATTGACCAGAGCCCTGTAGCGCGTCTTGCCCAATGTCGCGATGATGCGCTTCAGCAGCTCGACATCGCCGGCGCCGAGGCTGCCGAAGGAGACGTAGAGCAGCGGCCCGTCATTGTTTTTGGCGAAGGTCGGCACCGTGTACGGCTTTTCGTGCCGCACGCAGCCTTCGAGATACTGGAACCTTGCCGGGTCGAGCGGATGGCGGCGCTTGAATTTTGCCGCTTCGGGGTAGAGCAGCAGGTTCAAATAGGGCGAGGCTTCGAAGAACTGGCCGATCGGATAGGGCGCCTCGCCGTTGGCGGTGAGAAAGCCGTTGAAGTCGTCATGGATCGGCTTGATCACCGCATTGAAGTGGTCGCGGTAGCGCTGGTGGCCGGCATGGTCGTTCTCGCCGCAGCCGGAGAGATGGGGCGGGATGTCCTCGTCCTCGATCTCGTTTTCCGAGCAGGAGATGACGCGCACCCACGGCTTGCCGTACTGCTTGATGGCCGGGAACAGGATGACGTTGTCGACGCAGATCACATCCGGCTTGATGGCTGAGAGAACGCGCGGCAGATCTTTCTGCGCCCATTTGGCGCTGTCGACGATCGCCGTCCAGCAATCCTTGACGTAGTTGTCGACCTGGTCGTAGGGCGATTTGCGGAAGTTCGGGATATGGCCGTTGATGAAATCCTCCCAGAATTTCGCCATCTGCTCGGGCGGCATCGGCTCCGACAGGTTCACCGGATGCGCCTCGAAGCCGTAGCCCTTGTAGACATCGACGAAGCCGGGGTCGGACAGGAACACCGCCTTGTGGCCGCGCGCTTCGACTGCCTGGGCGATACCGACGGAATTGAGCGCCGGGCCGTAGGCGGCTTCTGGAAAAAACGCGATCGTCTTCTGCGCCATCAGGCTTCTCCTGTCATTCTGCGAAAATTCTGACATCGGCGGCATCCCAGCCGAGTTCGACCTGGTCGCCCGACGAGACCGGCCGGCGGTCGGCGGCATCTGCGGTGACGCGCACCAGGAACGGCTTTGGCGACAGGGGCGTGCGGACATGCAGCTGCAGGTCCAGCCCCTGATAGGCCAGCGCCTCGACCGTGCCGGTGATGCGGTTGGCGGTTTCCGCCGATGGGAATAGCCGGATGCGCTCAGGGCGCACCGAAGCGACAGCGGATGCGCCGGGCGAGAGCGTTGCCGGAACCTTGCCTGATATGCGTGCGCCATTCGTGGCTACAACGCCATCGACGGCGGCTTGGCCCGGCACGAAATTCATCACGCCGATGAAGTCGGCGACGAAGCGATCGGCGGGGTGTTCGTAGATCGCGTGCGGCGTGTCGCATTGCAGCAATCTGCCGTCTTTCAGCACCGCCATGCGGTCGGCCATGACGAGCGATTCCTCCTGGTCATGGGTGACGATGACGAAGGTGATGCCGACCTCGTGCTGCAGGCGCTTCAATTCCAGCTGCATGGCGCCGCGCAGCTTCTTGTCGAGCGCGCCGAGCGGCTCGTCGAGCAGCAGCAGGCGAGGCCGCTTGACCAGCGCGCGGGCAAGCGCGACGCGCTGCTTCTGGCCGCCCGACAATTGCTCCGGCTTGCGGTCGGCGAAGGGGACGAGCTCGGTCGTCGCCAGGATGGCATCGACGCGGGAGCGGATTTCAGCTGTTGGCAAACGTTCCATCTCCAGGCCGTAGGAGACATTGGCGCGAACGCTCATATGCGGAAACAGCGCATAGGATTGGAACATCAGATTGACCGGCCGCTTGTTGGGCGGGGTTTTGGCGATGTCACGTCCGTCGAGCAGGATGCGCCCGTCATTGGGCGTCTCGAAACCGGCCAGCATGCGCAAGAGCGTGGTCTTGCCGCAGCCGGACGGGCCGAGCAAAGCGAAGAACTCGTTCTCGCGGATGTCGAGCGAGATGCCGTCGACGGCCATCACCCTGCCGAAATTCTTCGACACATGATCGATGGCCAGCAGAGTGCGGGGTTCGCTCATTGGCCGATGATCCCACGGTTGAGCCGCTGCGACAGGGTCAGCGCGGTGATCGAGACCGCCATGACGATGGTCGCCAGCGCGTTGATCTCCGGCGTGATGCCGAAGCGGATCATGGCGTAGATCTGCATCGGCAGCGTCGTCGAGGCGCGGCCGGCGCCAGCGGTGAAGAAGGCGATGATGAACTCGTCGACCGAGAGCGTGAAGGCGAGCAGCGCCCCTGCAATCACCGCCGGCGCGATGACCGGCAATGTCACCCGCCGGAAGGTGGTGAGCGCGGAGGCGCCGAGATCGGCGGAGGCCTCGACGATCGACCAGTCGAAACTCTTCAGCCGCGCGCGCACCACCGAGCAGACGAAGGCGAGGTTGAAGACGACATGGGCGAGGATGATGGTGTGCAGGCCCATGGTTAGATTGAGCATGGAGAAGAACGAGAGCAGCGCGATCGCCAGCACGATGTCGGGAATGATCATCGGTGCGAAAATCAGCGCTTCGAGGGCCTTGCCGTATTGCCGGCGCATCTCGATGCCGATCGCCAGCAGCGTGCCGAGCAGAGTGGCGATCGCGGTCGAGACCAGCGCCACGATCAGCGTGTTGAGGGCCGCGGACAGGATCGCCGAATTCGAGGCCAGCGAGACATACCATTTCAGGGAGAATCCCGACCATGCCGTCGGCAACCCGCCTTCGTTGAAGGACAGCGCCACCAGCACGGCGATCGGGATGTAGAGGAAAGCGAAGACCAGGCTGAGCACGAGCCAGAGCGTGCGCCGCGTGGCAGGGGAGCGCTCAGCCATCGGTGTCTCCGCCGGCTTGCGTGACGTGACCCGAGGCGCGATTGGCGGCCAGCGCTTGCGCCATCAGTACCAGAAGCATGATGGCAATCAGCGCCATCGCCAGTGCCGCCCCGAAAGGCCAGTCGTTGGCGGTCAGGAACTGGTCGTAGACGAGGTTGCCGATCATCTGGAAGCGGCCGCCGCCGAGCAGCGCGGGCGTGACGAAATTACCGATCGACAGCACGAAGACGAAGACCGCGCCGGCGGCGATGCCCGGTACGGTCAGCGGCAGGATGACACGACGGAACGTGGTGGCTGCCGAAGCGCCGAGATCACGCGAGGCCTCGGCGAGTTCCGGGTTGAGTCGCGACAGCGGCGCGTAGCAGGCGAGAATGACGAAGGGCAGGTAGTTATAGACCAGGCCGGCGATGACGGCGCCTTCGGTGTAGAGCATCGACGGCGGCTCGCCGGTGTAGCCGAACCAGCGCAGCAGCTGGGTAATCAGGCCTTCGCGGTTGAGCAGCACGATCCAGGCATAGGTGCGGATCAGATAGTTGGACCAGAACGGCAGCACGGCGAAGAACAGGAACACTGGCTGCCACCGGCGCGGTGCCGCCGATATCGCGTAGGCGGCAGCATAGCCGATCACCACCGCGATCAGGGTCGCGGTGCCGGCGATGCGCGCCGAATTGAGGAAGATGCCGGCATAGAGCGGGTCGAAGACCAGGCCGAAATTCTCCAGCGTGAAGGTGTATTCGATGCCGCCATAGATGCCACGCCGGAAGAAGGCGAGCGCCAGTACCAGCGCGCACGGCACCACCATCAAGGCCGCGAGCCAGGCCAGCGCCGGGGCCATCAGCAAGGAGGAACGAAGTCTGGTTGAGGACACGATTGGGTACCGCATTCAGCGGCCGACGGCGGAAACCCGCCGTCGGCCGTGGTCTCTGATGTGCCGCCGCTTACTGCGCAGCCTTGATCTCGCTGACGATCTTCGAATAGTCGCGCTGGGCGTCGCCGACGTCACGCAACTGCTCGAATTTGACGAGATCGGCCACCGGCATCGCCATGTTGGGGAATTTTGCCAGAAAATCGGCCGGCAGGCTCTCCATGGCCGGCTTGTTCGGCACCTTGTAGTCGATGTTCTGCGCCGCCCAGGCGTGGTTCTTGGCGTCGAGCATGAAGTTGATGAACTGGAAGGCGGCGTCCTTGTTGGCGGAGGCCTTCATCACCACCATCGTGTCGACCCAGAGGTCCGAACCTTCCTTGGGAATGACGTATTTGATCTCCGGCTTTTCGGCGATGCCGTAATTGCACCAGCCGTCCCAGGCCTGCACCATCAGTGCCTCGCCGGACACCAGCTTGGAATAGAAGGTGGTGTCGTCATAGGCGAGCAGGGTCTTCTTGGCCGAGATCAGCAGATCCTTGACCTCGGCCATCTTGGCCGGGTCGGTTTCGTTGACCGAATAGCCCTTGTCGAGCTGGCCGGCGGCCAGCAGCCAGCGGTCGGTCGCCAGCATGGTGGTCTTGCCCTTCAATTCGTCGGAGGGCGCGAGCAGGTCGCTCCAGCTGGCCGGTGCGACCTTCATCAGATCCGAGCGATAGCAGAGGCCGGTGGTGCCCCAGGTGTAGGGCACCGAGAAGGCATTGCCGACATCGTGCGGCAGCTTGGCTGCTTCCGGATAGAGGTTGGCGAGGTTGGGGATCTTGGCGTGGTCGATCGGCTCGGTCAGGCCGAGCTTGTTCAGCACCTCGGCGAAGGGTGAGGAGACAAAGACCACGTCATAGCCCTTGCCGCCGGCGGCGATCAGCTTGCCCATGATCTCTTCATTGGTGGCATGCACCACCACTTCGCCCGAAACGCCGGTTGCGGTCTTGAAGGCGGCCATGGCGTCGGGTGCCATGTAGCCGTCCCAGTTGGAAATGACGAGGTCGGCAGCCGTCGCCGGCGCGGACAGCGCCAAGGCCAGGCCAAGTGCGATCGAAGATGTTTTCAGCGCACGGCGCCGCAGGCTGGTAGCGGTCATGACAGACTCCCATTCGGTTGATCGTCGAATTTCATTCGCCGGACCAACGCTTGCGACCCTTGCCGCTGCCTCGATCCTGTTCCCTCGGTCTTTTTCTCGCCGATTGTGCTGACAGTACTATTGCAGAAAAAAGTACGTCAATCCATAATTTGTCAAACGACCGAGGAAACTGGCCGATTGCGTCCGTTCGGGCGATCGGTCAAATCAATGCGGTCATCTCGTTTTCCGCTGGACCAGCCATGCAAGCCGCAGCCAGACGACCCCGCACCAACCATCTTGATCTGGCGCAGCGCATCCTGGATGTGGCGCGCCAGCGCGGCTTCGAGCCCGGTGCACGCTTGCCCGAGCAGCAGATCGCGTCGCTGTGCAATGTCTCGCGCACGCCGGTGCGGGCGGCACTCGGCCTGCTCGCGGAACGGGGCGTCGTGCGCTGGGAGGCGGAGTCCGGTTATCATCTGGCCATCGACCTCACCGCGCAGGCTTCGGTCGCCACGGAATTGCCCGCTGCCGAGGAGGACGAGTTGGCCGAGGCGATCCTGCGCGACCGCTCGGCGCGGCGACTGGACCAGACGGTGACCGTCGCGGGATTGATGCGGCGCTACAGTGCCGAGCGCAAGACGGTATTAAAAGCGTTGAACAAACTGACCGAAGAGAATCTGCTGGATCGTGCGCCTGGCCAGTCCTGGCTGTTTCGGCGCACGCCCGACGATCCGGAAGCGCAAGGCGACAGCTACGAGTTCCGCTTGCTGCTCGAGCCCGCGGCCATCCTGACGCCCGGCTTCAGGCTGGACGGCGCGCGGGCGGCGACGTTGCGCCAGGCTATGGAAGCGCTGGTGACGCTGCCGGACGCCGCCTTCGACACACGCGAGTTCCAGCGATTGGACATCGATTTTCACGGCATGCTCGCCGAGGGCAGCGCCAACCGCTTCATCGCCGACGCGCTCGCCGATCACCTCAGGCTGCGCCGGCTGCCGGGCATCTATGCCGGCGTCAACGTCTTCCGATTGCGGCAATCGCTGCGCGAACACCTTGTCATACTCGACCATCTTGAAAGCCTGCAGTATGAGGTGGCTGCCGATCTGCTTCGCATTCATCTGCGGCTCTCCCGCAACCAGCGACCGCAAGCGGCCAGCCGCGGGGCTCCCGCGCTGTTCGGCACGATCAGCCGGCCGGAATGACGAGGATTAATTGACGCGTAAAGCCAGCCCGACCATCGCGCTGTTTCCCGAAGCAAGCTTCGGCGCGGCGTTGAATTGCGTCGGCATCGCGCAGGCGCTGCGTGCGAAAGGCGCCCGGCCCGTCTTCATCTGCCATGCCGGTTTCTCCGGCGTCTTTGCCGACTATGGTTTCCAGGAATACCAGTTGCCAACCGACGAGCCGCTGAGCGAGAGCCAACGTCAGAGCTACTGGCAGGCTTTCGTGCGCCGGCACCTGCCGCATTTCAGGCTGAGCCCGATCGACCAGCTTGAGACCTATGTCGCTCCGACCTGGCAGGCCATCGTCGACACCGCGGTCAATGCCGAGGCGCCGCTGCGCCAATTGCTGGCACGGCTCAAGCCGGATGCCGTGGTGCTCGACAATGTCATCATGTTCCCGGCGATCGCCGCCGCCGGCTGTCCGTGGGTGCGCGTCGTCTCCTGCGCCGAGACCGAGCTGCCGGACGCCAATGTGCCGCCCTATCTGTCGGGGCTTGGCGTGGACGACCCGCAACGCGCGGCGTTCGAGGCCAGGTATCTGGCGGCTTGCGCGCCGGCGCATGACCGCTTCAACCGCTTCCGGGCGGATGCCGGACTGGGGCCGCTGCCGAAGGGTCAGTTCCTCGAGACGTCGCCCGATCTCAACCTGCTGCTGACGCCGACGATCGTGCGCCGCGAGCGTGCCGAGCCGCTCGACCCCGCGCGCTTCGTCTATCTCGAGGGCTGCGTGCGTTCTGAAGGGCCGTTCGAGGTGCCGGTGTTCCCGCGCAATGGCGGGCCGCTGGTCTATGTCAGCTTCGGCAGCCTGGGTGCCATGGATGTCGGCCTGATCGAGCGCATGCTGGTGGTGTTCGACAGGCTGCCGGCGCGCTTCATCGTCAATGCCGGCGGCCTGCGCGACGCTTACCGCGCGGTGCCGGACAATGTCTATCTCGACGCCTGGTTTCCGCAGCCCTCGGTGGTGGCGAAGTCGGATCTGTTCATCCATCACGGCGGCAACAACAGTTTTTGCGAAGCGCTGCGCTTCGGCGTGCCGTCGCTGATCATGCCCTATTGCTGGGATGGACACGACAACGCGCAACGCGCCGAAGAGACCGGCACCGGCGACCATATCGGCCGTGACGGCTGGACCGAAGGAGTGTTGGAGAAAGCCATTCTCGGCCTGCTGGCCGACGATGCCATGCGCGCCCGCCTCAAGGACAATGCAGCCCAAATGGCGCTGAAACCCGGAACGGATGCGGCCGCGCAAGCCATACTCTCTCTGATACGGATTTGAACGAAAATGCCTGACAACAACACGAACATCTCGCTCTCCAGCGGCAACGATGCCAAGGCCTGGCTGGCCCGGCACGGCATCAACGAAGTCGAGTGCCTGGTGCCCGACATGAACGGCGTCCTGCGCGGCAAGGCCTTGCCGACGGCCAAATTCCTCCAGGCGCTTGAAGACCGCGCGCTCTATCTGCCGAGCAGCGCTTTCCTGGTCAGCATCGACGGCCGCTATTCCGGCTCGATCGACGAGGGTTTTGCCTATTCGGATCCGGACATGCGCATGGTGCCTGATGTATCGACGCTCTGCCTGGCGCCGGGTGCCGCTCCCGGCAAGGCCTATGTCTTTGCCGATGCCTTCCATATGGACGGCCGGCCCTGGATGGCCTCGCCGCGCCATGTGCTCAGGGCCGTGCTCGACCTCTACGCCAAGCGCGGCTGGCGGGCGGTGGTGGCGCCCGAGGTGGAATTCTATCTCACCGCGCCCAATCCGGATCCGGACCGTCCGCTGACCGCCCCGGTCGGCGCCAATGGCCGCGCCGAGACCGTGCAGCATCCCTACGATATGGCCGGGCTCGAGGAGTTCGAGCCGGTGATCCGCCGCATTTACGATTATGCGGCGGCGGCCGGCCTGCCGCTCGACACGCTGATCCATGAGTCGGGAACCGCGCAGTTGGAGATCAACTTCCTGCATGGCGATGCGCTGCCGCTGGCCGACAAGGTGCTGCTGTTCAAGCGGCTGACGCGCCAGGCCGCGCAGCAAAGCGGCATGCACGCCACCTTCATGGCCAAGCCGATCGCCGCACAGGCCGGCAGCTCCATGCATCTGCACATGTCGGTCATCGACGAGGCCGGCAGGACTTTGTTTGCCGGCAGCGACGATGCCGACACCGCAATGTTTGGCCACTTCATCGGCGGCCTGCAGAAATATGTCCCCGAAATCATGCCGCTGTTCGCGCCCAACGTGAACTCGTTCCGCCGCATCAGGCCGAACCACAGCGCGCCGGCCAACATCGAATGGTCGCATGACAACCGCTCCTGCGGCCTGCGCGTGCCGGCCGGCGGCCGCGCCGCGCGGCGGGTGGAGAACCGGCTTCCGGGCGCGGATTCCAATCCTTACCTGGCGATCGCCGGCTCGCTGCTTGCCGGCTATCTCGGCGTCGAGCAGAAACTGGCGCGCTCGCCCGAGGCGTCGGGCAATGCCTACAAGATCAAGAGCACGCTGCCGAAGACGATGGAGGAGGCGCTCGATCGTTTCGAGGCTTGCGGCCCGGTGCGGGAACTGCTCGGCGAGGATTTCTTCCAGACTTATCTGCGCGTAAAGAGCGTCGAGCTCGACCTGTTCCAGGGCGTGGTGACGAGCTGGGAACGCGACCACCTTCTGCTGAAGGTGTGATCATGGCTTCCAGTTCAACGGGCTTCAATTCGGGCCTCGATATCGCAAAATCCTATTATGTCGCCACCGCCAATCCGGCGCCGGACCATCCGGCGCTGGTCGGCGACGTCGACACCGACCTGGTTGTCGTCGGCGGCGGCTGCACCGGCCTGTCGGCCGCCCTTCACGCCGCCGAGCGCGGGTTGAAGGTGGTGCTGCTCGAAGGCGGCAAGATCGGTTGGGGGGCGTCGGGCCGCAATGGCGGCCAGATGATCCCCGGCCTGCGCAAGGGCGCCAAGGGCCTGGTCAAGCTCTACGGGCCGGAGCGGGCAAAGGTGCTGTTCGATCTTGCGTTCGAGGCGCGTGGGCTGGTGCTCGACATCATCGAGCGCCATGCCATCGATTGCGATCTCAGGCTGACCGGCCATCTGGTCGGCGCGGTCAACGGTTCCGACCTCAAGGATCTCGAGGAAGAGGTCGAGTGCCTGGCTACGGTGATGAAGTTCCCGCACGCCGAAATCCTGTCGGCGGCGGAAGCCCGAGCCAAGGTCGACACACCCTATCATGGCGCGATGTATGAGCCGCTCGGCGGCCACATGCATCCGCTGAACTACACGCTCGGCCTTGCCCGCGCGGCGATTGCTGCCGGCGTCGTCATCCATGAGAATTCGGTGGCGGTGAAGCTGGAGCGTGAGCCTTCGATCCGGATCTCGACGGCAAAGGGATCGGTGCGTGCAAAACATGTCGTGCTGGCCGGTGACGCTCTGCTCGATGGGCTGGAGCCGCGCGTCAACAGCCGCATCATGCCGGTTGGCAACTACATCGTCGCCACCGAGCCGCTGGAGGGCAAGCGCAATGTCATCCCGGCCAATGTCGCGGTGTCCGACACACGCTTCGTCGTCAACTATTACCGGATGTCGGCGGACGGCCGGCTGCTGTTCGGCGGCGGCGAGCGCTACACGCCGTCACCGCCGGCCGATATCGCCGGCTTCGTGCGGCCGCATATGGAAGCCACCTTCCCGCAACTTCAGGGCTGCCGCATCGATCACGCCTGGGGCGGGCTGGTGTCGGTGACGACATCCAGGCTGCCGCATGTCGGGCACTATGGCGAGGTCTATTTCGCGCATGGCTATTCCGGCAAGGGCGTCATCCTGTCGACGCTGTCGGGCAAGCTCCTGGCCGAGGCGATCGCCGGCGACGCCTCGCGGCTCGATCTGTTCTCGACGCTCACCCCGATGCCATTCCCCGGCGGCACGGCGCTGCGCGGTCCGCTCTATGTGCTGGGCATGCTGTGGTATGCCATGCGGGATCGCATCAAGCATTGAGGGTCGGCGGGGCGGCGGCGAATTGCAAAACGCCGCGATCCTTCGCGCCCCCCTCAGTCCTGCCGGACATCTCCCCCTCAAGGGGGGAGATTGGCAGATTGGTGGCTTCGCCCATTCCTGCGTCGTTGGAGATTGGCGAAAGCCGGCGTGACGTCCGATCTCCCCCCAAGAGGGGGAGATGCCCGGCAGGGCAGAGGGGGGCGCTGTCCCGCCGACGGTGAAGGTTGTTGGAGAAGGCCTCTTAAACCACAAAAAAATCTTCAATCCGCTGCCTGGCCTCCAGCAGCGCCGGCAGAATCTCCCGCTCCATCTCCGCGACGGAGAACCGCGCCGATTGCGTCGAGACGTTGATGGCCGCGACCGTGCGTTCTGCGCGGTCGCGGATCGGCACGGCGATCGAGCGCAGGCCGAGTTCCAGTTCCTCGTCGACGATGGCAAAGCCGTCCGCTTTCGCCTTGCCGATGGCGTTGGCTAACAAACACCTGTCGGTGATCGTCTTCGGCGTCCGTCTCTCGATCGTCGCCTGGCCGAGGAATGCGTCCAATTCCTGAGGCGTCAGACCGGCAAGCAGGATGCGTCCCATCGAGGTGCAATAGGCCGGCAGCCTGGTGCCGACATCGAGCGACACGCTGAGGATGCGGCGGCCGGGAATACGGGCGACATAGACGACATCGGCACCCGACAGGATCGCCGCCGAACAGGCCTCGTTCAGCTGTGCGGCGACCGCGCGCATGATGGGTGCGGCGAAGGCCCAGAGCGAGGCGCCGCCGAGCCAGGTGCGGGCGATCGTCAGCAAGCGTGGCGACAGCGAGAACACGCGGCCGGCTTGCGTTGCATAGCCGGTGGCGGTGAGCGTCAGCAGAAAGCGGCGGGCGCCGGCGCGGGTCAGGCCCGCTTCCTCGGCCATTTCGGTCAGCGTCATGCCCGAGGGATGCCGAGCCAGGATCTCCATGACGGCAAGGCCGCGCTCGAGCGAGCCGACATGATCACGGGAAGCGGCTTCTTCGTCCATCTCAACTCCGCGGGAACGGCATCGACGCCAGGATTGACTCCTCGCCCTCCCCCAGCGTAGAAAGTATCGCATATAAAACATATGTTCGCAATACGAACTTTTTGAACCCGGAGCCGATGCGATGGTCAAGTTCCTGCCGCTCAAACAGGCTGTTGCGGAGAATTTGAACGATGATGACACGGTCGCCTTCGAGGGTTTCACCCATCTGATCCCGACGGCGGCGGCGCATGAGGCGATCCGTCAGGGTTTTCGCGACCTGACCCTGGTCCGCATGACGCCGGACCTGATCTACGACCAGATGATCGGTATGGGCATGGCGAAGAAAATCGTCTTCTCCTATGTCGGCAATCCCGGCGTCGGCCTGCTGCGGCGCGCCCGCGACGCCATCGAGAACGGTTTCCCCAGATCGATCGAGATCGAGGAGCACAGCCATGCCGGCATGGCCAATGCCTATGAGGCGGGCGCGGCCGGTCTGCCCTGCGCGGTGTTTCGCGGCTATCGCGGTGCTGGCCTCGCGGCGGTCAATCCGAACATCAAGTCTGTCACCTGTCCGTTCACCGGCGAGGTGCTGGCGGCTGTTCCTTCGATCAGGCCTGACGTCACCTTCATCCATGCGCAGAAGGCCGACAGACAAGGCAATGTGCTGGTCGAAGGCATCATCGGCATCCAGAAGGAAGCGGTGCTGGCGGCCAAGCGAGCGGTGGTGACGGTGGAGGAAGTGGTCGACAATTTCGACGATCTGCACCCCAATCTGACCGTGCTGCCGCGCTGGACGATCGCGGCGATATCCGTCGTGCCAGGCGGCTCGCACCCGTCCTACGCACATGGCTATTATGCGCGTGACAATGCCGCCTATCTCGAATGGGACGAGATCGCCGCCGACCGTGACAAATTCCAGGCGTGGATGCAGGCCAATGTCTTGGAGAAGAGCGCCGGCGATTTCGCGGCCCGGGTCGAGCATTTGAGGAAAGCGGCATGAGCGACAATCCATTGGGTTTCACCCCCAACGAGATGATGACGATCGCCGCCAGCAGGGCGCTCAGGAATGACGATGTCTGCTTCGTCGGCATCGGCGCACCGTCCGCGGCCTGCAATGTGGCGCGGCTGACGCATGCGCCTGACATCACGCTGATCTACGAGAGCGGCACGATCGGCACCGCGCCCGATGTGCTGCCGCTGTCGATCGGCGATGGCGAATTGTGCGAGACCGCCGTCACCACCGTCGCGGTGCCGGAGATGTTCCGCTACTGGCTGCAGGGTGGCCGCATCTCGATCGGTTTTTTGGGGGCGGCCCAGCTCGACAAGTTCGGCAACATCAACACCACCGTCATCGGCAACTATTTCCATCCCAAGACCAGACTGCCCGGCGGCGGCGGCGCGCCGGAGATCGCGACCTCGTCGAAGCAGATCTACATCACAATGGCGCAGACCAAGCGCGGCATGGTCGAGAAGATCGACTTCTTCACCTCCTTCGGCCATGGCGAGGGTGGCGATCATCGCAAGCGGCTTGGCATCGACACATCAGGTCCGACCTTGCTGATCACCGATCTCGCCATCTGGAAGCCGGATCCGGTGACCAAGGAATTCACCGTCGTGTCGTTGCATCCGGGCGTCACCCGCCAGCAGGTGCAGGAGAGCTGTGGCTGGGTGGTAAAGTTCGCGGAGGCGCTTGACGAAACACCGGCGCCAAGCGAACTCGAATTGAAGACATTGCGCGACCTGCAGGCCCGCACCAAGGCGGCGCATGAGGGAACCGGAAAAGCAAAGGCTGCATGACATGGCCGAGGCCTATATCTGCGACTACATCCGCACGCCGATCGGCCGCTTCGGCGGTTCGCTGTCTTCGGTACGATCGGACGATCTAGGCGCCATCCCGCTGAGGGCACTGGTTGAGCGCAATGCCGGCATCGACTGGCAGGCGATCGACGATGTCGTCTATGGCTGCGCCAACCAGGCCGGCGAGGACAATCGCAACGTAGCGCGCATGGCGCTGCTGCTGGCAGGGCTGCCAAAGGAGGTCCCGGGCTCGACCGTCAATCGCCTGTGCGGCTCCGGCATGGATGCGCTGACCATTGCCGCCCGAGCCATCAAGGCCGGCGAGGCGGAGCTGATGATCGCGGGCGGCGTCGAATCGATGAGCCGGGCACCCTTCGTCATGCCCAAGGCCGACACGGCGTTCTCGCGCAATGCCGAGATTTACGACACCACCATCGGCTGGCGCTTCGTCAACCCGCTGATGAAGAAGCAGTATGGCGTCGATTCCATGCCGGAAACCGGCGAGAACGTCGCCGAGGATTTTTCGGTGTCGCGGGCCGACCAGGACGCTTTCGCAGTGCGCAGCCAGAACAAGGCCGTCGCCGCACAAGCCAATGGAAGATTGGCGAAGGAGATCACCCCAGTGACCATCCTGCAGCGCAAGGGCGATGCGCTCATTGTCAGCAAGGATGAACACCCCCGCGCGGGCTCAACGGTCGAGGCGCTGGCCAAGCTGCCGACGCCGTTCCGGCAGGGCGGCACGGTGACGGCCGGCAACGCCTCCGGCGTCAATGACGGCGCGGCGGCGCTGATCGTTGCCTCCGAGGCGGCGGTGAAAAAGTATGGGCTGACGCCGATCGCCCGCATCCTCGGCGGAGCCGCCGCCGGTGTGGCGCCGCGCATCATGGGCATCGGCCCGGTGCCGGCGACGCAAAAACTCTGCGCGCGGCTTGGCCTGACGCCAAAACAGTTCGACGTCATCGAGCTCAACGAAGCCTTTGCCTCGCAAGGCATCGCCGTGCTGCGCCAGCTCGGCATTGCCGAGGACGCCGAACACGTCAACCCGAATGGCGGCGCCATCGCGCTCGGCCATCCCCTGGGCATGTCGGGCGCCCGCATATCCGGCACGGCGGCGCTGGAGCTTCGCGAGCGCGGCGGCCGGTATGCGCTTGCCACCATGTGCATCGGCGTCGGCCAGGGCATCGCGATCGCGCTGGAACGGGTCTGATCGGCAAGTCTCTCCGGCTGACTTCGAGAATCCGGTGCGGTCAAATTTGACCACGTGGACAAAAGTCCGGACCCGTTCCATAGTTCCTCGTCTGATTTTTAGAACAGCCGGCTCGACACGGCTGTCGAACAGAGGGGAATACAATGGAAAACCGAAAGAACAGATTTCAATCCGCACGCGAAGGGCTTTCGCGGCGCAATGTGCTGGAGTTGGGCGCGCTTGGCCTGGCTGCGGCAATGCTGCCGGGCGCTGCCTTCGGCAAGGACAAGAAACTGAAGGTGGCGGCGATCTTCGCCACGCCGATCGAGGAGCCATGGGACAACCAGATCCATGTCGCCCTGCAGAAGGCCGAGAAGGAACTCGGCATCGAATACAAATGGTCGGAGAAGGTGCAGACCGCCGATTTCAGCCGCGTCATGCGCGAATACGCGCAAGGCGGCTACCAGCTGGTGCTGGGTGATGCCTTCGCCGCCGAGCGTGAGTCGCGCCGCACCGCCAAGCAGTTCCCGAAGACCGCCTGGCTGTTCGGCTCCGGTGCTGGGCCCGCAGAACCGAATTTCGGCGTTTTCGACAACTGGATCCATGAACCCGCCTATCTCTCAGGCATGATCGCCGGCAAGATGTCGAAGTCGGGCACGATCGGCGCTGTCGCGGCGATGGGCATTCCGGAAGTGAACCGGCTGGTCAACGCCTTCTTCGCCGGTGCCAAGGAGGTCAACCCGAACATCAAGAAGAAGGTCGCCTTCATCGGCTCTTTCTTCGATCCGCCCAAGGCCAAGGAAGCGGCGGTCGCGCAGATCGACGCCGGTGTCGACGTCATCTATGCCGAGCGCTTCGGTGTCATCGAAGCGGCGGTCGACAAGAAGATCCTTGCCATCTCCAACATGTCCGACCAATCGAGTCTCGGCCCGGATACGGTCATCACCGGCCCGGTCTGGGACATGTATCCGACGGTCGAACAGGCGATCAAGCTGGTCAAGGCCGGCGTCTTCACCGCGCAGGACTATGGCGACTTCTCGCGCATGGCCAAGGGCGGCTCGCATCTGGCGCCCTACCACAAGTTCGACAAGACGCTGCCGGCTGATGTGAAGGAGCTGGTCGAAAAGAAGAAAGCCGAGATCCTCGAAGGCAATTTCCGCGTCGACGTGGACGAGAACACGCCGGTTTCGGATTGAGTTCTGGTTCGAGGGGCTGGCGCTAGGCGCCCCCCTCTGTCCTGCCGGACATCTCCCCCTCAAGG